>CANHQC010000001.1 GCA_947462695.1 Flavobacteriales bacterium
CCAATATGAAGGCCTAATTCAGAATTTCGAATGGAATTATTTCGTCGCGTGTCTTTGAACCAAAAATTGTAATTAATTCCAACTTGAAGATTGGTTGGTATCCTCAACTGACCACGCACATTTTCGCTCTTAAACAACGTGTCATAATCCACCGGATTCCCAGCCACGCCATAGAATAAATATTCATTTTTTAGCACGTTGAGTTCTTGCCCCGGTTCGATTACAACAGAAGTTTTTAGTTGGTGATTTGATTTAAATAAGTGCTCAAAATGAGCGCCTAACTCGTAATGAAATGACTTGAAGCGAATAGCATTCCAATCAATTCCACCATCAATGGAGTTCGCATCAATCAACAGGCTTCTTCTTTCGTTAGTTATCGTTCCGAACAAATAACTAAAATTACCACCGAAACTCAATACGGTGTTCTTTCTATTGATCACATTTGCACTAAGGCCAAGAAATACTTTATTAACTGAGCCATTTCCCAGGTAGGTATACTCAATCGAATCTGAGCCGAGTAAGAATTTCTCAGTGATTTCATAACCTCTTTTTGAGAAGGGTTTTAGCCCAAACGCAAGCCCATATCTTTTCTTAAGGGTAAAAGCCATTGCGAAGTGATCAAGCGTTGCGATTGAATTTATAGTAGATAATTGCCCATTCGTATAAAACGATGTGTGGTTATTGATTCCTGTTGAAAAAAGAGGGATTCCATCAGCTAGTCGACTGTAGCTGCTTGGGTTGGCGGTATTTGCATAAGTGGAATCGAAGTAAGATATGTTGTTCATCCCTAAACCAATTGCCCCTGGATTTTCACTGCCGTGTGATTCTCCGAATCCGTATGAACTGTAAGGTGAAGAGGTTGTCAATTGCGCATGTGTCAAACCTGACAACAGGAGTACGAGAAAAGTAAGAATGTTAATGCGCATGGAATGAATAAATTGCATAAATACCTTTTAAGGTAAGATTTTCGTCCACAAAGATGACATTTTTTCGGTCGAAATCAAAGTAGCTATGATCTCCACCGGTCACAAAAATCGTTAAGTCGGGATATTGAGTCAGATAAGATTCGATCATTCCATTTATTTCGTGTTGTATTCCATTTTGAACGCCGGATAGAATCGACTCCGCAGTTGAATTTCCGATTAACGAAATTGGTTCATGAGTTGCATTCAGTAATGGCAGACGACCGGTATCCTGGTGCAAACTGTTAAACCGAAGTCGTAAACCCGGTGCTATTGACCCCCCGTGATATACATTCTTTTCATCAATGAAGTCAAATTTTATGCATGTGCCTATATCAATGACTAGTTTGGGTTCTCCTGAAAATTTTCCACTTACTGCTGCTGCATTACTTAGTCGATCCATTCCTACCGTTTTCGGAGAGGCATAGTTGTTGGTAAATGGCATGGGTGTTTCCTGGTCAATAAATAGAGCCTGGGTAAAAAGATCTTTCAAGAATACATGATGCGCTTCGTGGATGACTGAGGAGATAATTACAGGTAGATGCAGATTAGAGTCGGTATTACTATACCATTGGTGAAGGTCATTCAGCGGCATCCGGAATACCTCATTCAGATTCCCATTGATAAATACACCAATTTTTACAGAAGTATTGCCTGCATCAATGGCTATAAGCGACAGTGGATTGTCCATGAAACAAAGATACATTAACAAAATCAAAAAAAATGATTCGTTAGTTATTGTGAAATGATTAATCTTCTTATCTTTGCCGCCACTTATCACGGTAAGTTTAGGTTGGTGATGTAGCTCAGTCGGTAGAGCAAAGGACTGAAAATCCTTGTGTCGGCGGTTCGATTCCGTCCATCACCACAGACGAAAAAAGGGAAGCATTTGCTTCCCTTTTTTTATTTTATATTGTTGGTGAATTACTCAAGCGATTCATCCCTGTTTTCCATCCACATTTTTTTAGCAAATTCCTTTACGGCAGGATTTGCGGCCTTAAATGCCTCATCAAATTTGTACTCACCTCCCATTGGTTCGTCAAACGCATCAATTCGCATGCTTCCGCGCATTGCGTGTTTTTGAGCTCCCTCATACATGATTAACTTGAGCGCACACGGACTTACATCGCTTCTGCATGCGGTTTTATACATCGTCCATACCTCAGCAATTCCATTGTCATTTTCATCAGAAATTTGAATAGCATTATTGATGAATTCAGCAGTTAAATCAAATTCGCAGTCATTCACAAATTCTTTGATCTTCCAGGTTTCTTTGTAGCTGTTTGTCAACGTATCCAATAGGTAATGATGTGCATAGAGGTGAGTGGATTCGTACGTAAATTCATATTCCCTGTCTTCTCTTGTTGACGAGATAAATGAGAGGGTAATAATGTGTTTGCCCTCAGCGTCATCCCATGCTCCGGCGTAAACTAACGTACCTTTGGGTATGGCTGTGCTTGGTAATTTTCTTTTTTCCAGAGAAGACAACTCAGAAACAGAAACTTTTTCTATTACTTGATCCTGTTTTACTTCGACTTTTTCTTCCTCTTTTGGTGCGCTTTCCCCGCACGATTGGAGGCTAAATAGGAGTAACCCAATAACATATAACTTTTTCATAAATAGAGGTTTTAATGGTTAAATTTAGAAAAGATTTTGTGAAGGAATCTTCTCGGAAGAAAATAATATTAAACTCCATGAGTTAGCTAAACTTGAATAACGAAACAAACTATTTGCTCAGTTCATTTTACTTTGGTTAACTTCGACTTGTTTTTCTCAAATGCCAGTAAATAATTCACAATTGCTTGCCTATTTGTCCGGCTCAATGAGTTGGGGAGGTCTAGAAATGAACCAAGTTAAGAATGCCTATTGGATGCATCAACGCGGACATGAAGTGGTGCTTATTGGGCTAAAGGATTCTCCGTTTTTGAAAGCTGCAATGGCGTATGGTTTAACTGTTGTTTCTCTTGAACGACACCGGAAGTATTACGATTTCAGGAAGGCATACCAACTTGCAAAAATCCTCGCGTCAATTGAAGTGACACACCTTATTTTACGCGACAATCGTGATTTGAGTACAGCCGTTATGGCCAAACGTTTTTCGAAGCACAAGATTCATTTATCCTATTTCATGGAGATGCAGCTCGGCGTAAAAAAGAAATCACTGTTTCATACCTTACGTTACCGAAACATAGACTTGTGGTCTTGTCCGCTTGAATGGCTAAAGACGCAAGTGTTGACGATGACCAATATGCCAAAAGATCGTATAGTTGTTGTTCATTCGGGAGTTGAATTGTCGCGATTTTCTCATCTTCCAGATAAAAGTAAGGCACGGCAGTTATTGGATTTACCAAGTGAATTACCGATTGTTGGTTTGATCGGTCGATTTGATCCACACAAAGGTCAACTTTTACTAATAGAAGCGCTAAAGTTGCTGCAATCAACATCCGTTCAGTTGTGTCTCTTGGGCGAACCTACCCGTGAAGAAGGAAATGATTACGAAATTCAGATGTATGATTCTATTTCACGCCTGGGCTTGGCTGATCGTGTTCATATTCGCCCATTTAGAGAAGATATTGAAACGTTTTACTCCGCGATGGATATCATTGTGATGGCTACGAAAGCAGAGACCGTTGGAATGGTAACAATTGAAGCGCTAGCTTCGGGTAAACCGGTAATTGCTACGAATACAGGAGGTAGTCCGGAAATACTAAAATTTGGTCAGTTTGGCCGATTGGTTAAACCGTCTGATCCTGAGGAATTATCCTTGGAAATTGAGGCTGTTATGACTGGTAAGTGCACGTTTAATTCGAATGACCTGGTTCAACGAGCGGCCGATTTTGATCATAATTCAGTTTGTGAACGTGTTGAACAGTTACTGAAATTGACAACAGCGTAGCTTAACCTATTTATTTCGAGGCTTTGTCCAAGAATTCAAAAAGGTAAGAATCTTTCGCAAAGAGTTCACTGATGAGGTTATACGGAACAATTACTTCAGGCATTCCTGCGGCGTATGGACCAATCTCATATTGATTGTAACTGAATACAATTCCTTTCGATGAGATGCTGAATTCGTTCGCTAGCTCGAAATCTCCATTTCTTGGCGTAAAATTCCAATCAGCAGCCCCATTCTGTTTGATAAATTGTTTCTCTACCAGATTTTTCAATGCTTTTCCATAACCTGGTTTCAACAAATCACTTAATCCAATCATGTTTCCAGTTTCCAGATTGAAATTCAAGATGTCCAATAACATAGAAGGATGGGCAGCACCATAAAAGTATGAATCTGTAGAGATGCTAACAACAACGTGTTTTGGTCCGCGTTCTAAAAGCTGACAAGTGATAGATTCAGTGTAGGCTTCTCCCTTTTCTTCAAGCGATTCAACTTCTTTTAACCAGTCACTTATTTTCACTGCTTTTTTATCGTTACCAATTGCAGCGCGGACAATTGCATCATTGATTCGTTTCTCAATTGTTTTGTCTTCTAAGGTAATTTGACCGATTTCAATTTCACGGGAGGAACAAAAGTCAGTGAAGTCATCATCATCTTTATACGGATCGAAGCAGGCTTCTTTTTTTTGTTTTTTTGTTTTCCATGAGTAGGTGATTGGTTTCGGTTTTACCTCCTCGTCAATTTCAGCTACAGTGGAATCAGTCGAATTGACTTTCGCGTTAATTTTTTCAGCTGTATTCGAAGACGTACACTGAATAACTAACATCGAAAGAGTCAGGAAAAACGAATAAAAAATGAAGTGTTTCATGAATTAGAATAAATTTTTCAGTCGAATCTACAACAAAAAAACCGACTTTCGTCGGCTTTCGTTAGGCTGCTTTCTCGCACAATAATTTTAAGCGATCTTTTGCGCGTTGCAAGTACACGTTGATTTGTTTCTCTGGAATGTCCATTAATTGAGACATTTCTTTTCCAGAAAGATTAAATAAGAAGCGATAGGTGATCAAAACGCGATCACGTTCAGAGAGATGTGTCATCGCTTTTCGTACCGTGCGTAACCTGCTACGATCTATGGATTTGTCGATTTCTGTATGTTCTTCTAGTTGTAGTCCCTGAAGTGGAATACAGTCCATTTTATTTAGTTTTCGAATGGCATCAAAACAGTGGTTTTGGGTTAATCGATACAGCCATGATTTGAAGTTGCCCTTACTAGGATCATAGTAGTTTACTTTCTCAATGGCTTTGATAATTGCGTCTTGAGCAAGGTCTTCAGCTAGATGTTTATACCGTTGAGGTAAAGAACGTTGAGCAATAATTCGAAAATAGTCCATCTGCTCAGAGATGAGTTGCACATTTGATTTCATAGCTTGGGGATTTAACAGTTCTAAGTCCCTTTAACGTAGAAAAGAAAATTTTGTTGTACAACGATCATATTTTTTTTTGAGCGGTTGTAAAATGTTCAGCTTTGACGACCCTGTTTAGTTTTCACTGTATATTACATTCAGTTGAACGTTGTCTATTGAAATTACATACCAATATAGACTGTAACACTTAATTATAATAACGTGAAAAGGCAATGCCAATATTATTTAGCCATTCAGAGCTTGAAGTTGTTTCGTAGTTTTTAGTTTTAACTTTCGCAGTATATTTCTTCGATGTGTATCGATAGTTGATTTGCTCAAGAACAATCGAGTAGCAATTTCGTTGCTCGAAAATCCTTGCAATAAATAATTGACAATTTCTATTTCCCTGGGTGAAAGAAGTCTTACGATATGTAATGAGAGTCTTTGATAACCCAATTCAACACCGTCGGATTTTAAAGAAGAAAAATCAGCTGTATCCAACATGTTAAGGTTAGTCCACCTTCCAATTTTGTACTTTTTTCTTAGTTCAAGATCCAAATTGTCATCATCTAGAAATTCCTGTAAGATAAGCGTATATCCTGCTTCCAAGGAAGAGTTGAATTGAAGCAGTTTCTTTTTTTCAAAATCTTCAGGTAATGGTTTGTTTACCATGACTTTTTCTTTGAATAAGTCATAGTTAATGGGTAGTTCATACTCGCCAAAAACGCTAAAAAATGAAGAGTCAATCCATTCAAACCTACATTCGTTGACGTTGTATATAAAATAAAAGTATTCGGCTGATGAGAACTTACTTTTCACGGTATTAACGAATTTATTTTCAATGGAACGAAATAAATCGTGCTCATTCGGATTGGTGATAGTGCTACTAACCAACGAATTAATCAGTTTATCTAGACTGGGGATAGACATATCGTAATAGAGTGAAGATGATTAACATTGAAATGTACGACAAACATTTGATGAAAAGCACTTAAACCCTTTAAAATACTCATTAATAGGTATTTTTTAAAGAATGAATTTCGGCTAATATTGCATGGTGTTAATCATGTTTGAGAATTAACCAAGGCGAGACTGAAAAGCCTAAAATAGAGTAGGGAATTTTACTAAACAAATAGCTACTATGAAGAAAACAGCTTGGATTACATTGCTCGTGTTTTTGGTAAGTTGGACAACCACTTTTGCTCAGAAAAAAGAAGCTGATGCTAAAACACCAACAGAAATCGCGACAATTCAAACAAACAAAATGACCACAAACTACGGATTGAATGAATCTCAAAAATCCAAGGTTTATGCAATCAATGTTCGCACAGCGAATCAGTTAGAGGCGTTGAAGAAGAACAACAAACTTAACCCGACAGCTTTGCAATCGAAGAAGGCAGAAATTGTCAACAAGCAACGTGCGGATATTTCCAGTTGTTTGAATCAATCGCAACGAACGAAGTTTGATCAAGACAATCAAAAATACGATGCAAAACAATCAAAGAATTAACCCACATGGAAAAAAAGAAGCCAAATTCACTAAGTGATTTCGATATCCGCACAGATGCTGATTCGTCAGATTCACGTTCATCGATTCCACGTTTAAACAATGTAAGTTCCGTTGTATTTGCACTTGCACTTGGCGGCATGGCATTAACAGGCTGTTCAGATGAGAAGACGTGTTCAGATTACGATGTGTCTAGTTATGCCGATCCATACGCATATGACACCTTTGATGCCTTCGATTACGGCGGTGACTCAGATGTGAATTCATCAGGAGATGCGAATGGAAGCGGATCTACATGCCGAGATTACGATTAATCAAAACACCATTTAATTAAACAGATTTTATTTAATGAACGTTCATTCTATCTTCGAACCAATTGGTGTCGAAACCTTTTTGAACGAGTATTTTGAGAAGAAACATTTGTTAATCAAGCGAGGTGATGTGAATTTTTATGATTCGATCATCTCGCTTTTTGATATTGACCAGGTGCTGTTCTCTCAAAAACTCTTTACGCCTTCGTTTCGATTAGTCAATTCCAGGACTGATACCTATCCGGATGCATCAACGTATTGTTACAAAGGAACGAATGTGGTAAATCCAAAGAAATTTGTTCAGGGTTTCACAGAAGGAAATACACTGGCTATGGCCGGTTTTCAGCATATACATCACAACCTGAGAAAATTTTGTTTCGACATGGAAAACCTTTTTGGTCATCCATTTCAAACTAATTTATACTTAACACCAAAAGATTCTAAAGGGTTTTCTCCACATTGGGATTCTCATGATGTTATGGTACTTCAGATCAGCGGCACGAAGTACTGGAAAATCTACGAGAATGGGATGGTCTTAGCCGATACACAACTCAAATTCGAAAAGAAGGATTTCGCCGCTGGAAAAGTAATGGATGAAATTTTACTTGAACCGGGTGACTTTCTATATATTCCTCGTGGCCTGACACATGATGCCTACACGGATGAGAACCATTCACTGCACGTTACGACTGGCATGCTTGGTTTCACATGGTCGCAATTTATGATTGAATCGATTGTCCATCTTTCAAAAACTGATAAACAATTTCGTCGATTTATTCCTTTGGGAATCATAAACTCGAATCAACCTGATTATACCACTCAAGTGAACGATCTACTAGAAAAAATAAGGGAACAACTTATGACAAAGTCTGGGTTGGATCGTTTTTCAAAAGAGTTGTATGACAAGCAGAACGATTGTACGTCAAATCTATTAGCTGAAGTAATGTCATTGGATCAGGTTAATTGTGAGACGAATATTGTGAAAAGAGAGGGGATTTCCTTTTCGATTTCCCAAAGAGAAGATGTGGTGTTTTTGAAATCAAGAGATACAGTGCTTGAGTTCCCTTCTTTTTGCCTGAATGTGTTAAGATTTATAGAACATCAAACGGATGTATTTAACGTATTGCAATTACCTGATGACCTAGATGAGGAGGGTAAACTTGTATTTGTTAAACGGTTGATTAAGGAGGGTATTTTAATCACATCCAATTGAATTGATGGTCTTTAAAACAATCAATAGTAATCAAGTGAAAAACACATTTGTATTGGTTAAGGTACTTAGTTGAGAGATACTAAAATCTCGAGTTTAGCATATGGATTTGATCGGTTGTTAATTGGCAGTAATTCGATTGGACATGTTGAACAGTAAAAAACCCACCTCCATTAAAGTTGAAGAGTTGTATTTACTCTGTTACTGCAACATTAATTTTCATTCAGAAAAGGCTTGATCTCTTTCATCATGAAACTGACTGAAGCAGTGCTTACTTCAAAACAATTTTCTGCTAAATTGTAATTGACTTCAAAGTGCATTCCACCGTTTTCGGATAACGTAATCCGCATGTCCTCAAATTTGAAAGGCATGAATTGTATTTTACGATCAAAACAAATCGGCTCGGTCTCTTTCATCGCCAGAAAATCTTCGTTCAGACGTTGGTTGACAAGCTGAACTAACTCGTCCATCTTTTCAGGTTTGAATAATGAGGAAGACTGAACAACAGATTCGTTTTCTGCTGTTGAAAGGAAAAATTCACTTTTCCATGAGTAACGTCCTTTGAAGTCAGGTTTTCCCGTTTCGATTAATTTGTAATCACGCCAATAACAAGTGTTCACAAGCTCAGGGAATGAATACTTTCCGGATTGTACGATTTGTTCATTGCATGACACAATAAAATACCTCAGTTCCTTAATAGAGTCTTCAAGTTCTTTGCGAATATAAAAAGTGCTGTCTTGAATTGTTTTTAAGTTTCGTTGCTGACTTAAAAGTTCTCCCTTAAGGTTGACAATATCGCTTTTGAGTAAATTAATTTTGTCAATTGCCAATGATTGAACCCCAAACAAACTGTCATTTAAGGCCTTGAGGCTATCGTTTTGTTTCGATAATACTTCGTTCTTCACGTAAATGTTATTCGGGAACCACTTATCGTAATAGGTGCGTATGAAATTTTTCTGACTGTAGATCGTCGAACCAATTAACACGCATCCAATAACCAATAACAAGCGAACATACATGGTATAAAAATAGATACTACAAGTACCATTGCTCTACCAAAATCAAAATATCGTCAACAGTCTTTTGGGGAAAAACAATGACTAAAACAACGTTGTTACTTTTGGCAGGTAAATGATTAATCCAACAATTACGCTATAAGTAGCTGCAAGTAAAACAGCTCCTGCCGAGATATCTTTAATCCGTTTAATCGATTCCTTGCGTTCTAGTGTAATCTCATCGCATATCTTCTCAATAGTCGTATTGAATGCCTCGGTCAATAGGACCAAAAAAAGTGCACTTATTATAAAAAGCCATTCCCATTGGGTGAGTGAGAAAAACACGCCAAGAATTAAAACGCTAAAGGCCGAGATTATGTGGTATTGAAAATGACGTTCATTGCGCACAAGAAAGCCGATTCCACTCAACGCAAAGTGTAATTTTTGTAAAAATGTCCTCATGCAATCAAATTTACCTTCCTTTCGATGGATTGCCAGATATTTTGATGTAATTTTGCACACAGTTCATTGTTATATACTTATGAAGAAAGGTGGAGGGATCGGCCCTATGAAACCTTGGCAACCTCCAATTTATGGAATAGGTGCCAAATCCAATCAGCACTCAGTTGAAAAGATAAGTAATGTGTCTCCCCAGCGCTTTTTTCATTTGTTCAATAGATTTTTATGCTAACTATTAGACAACTTCTCGCATCGCGCATTCTTGTATTGGATGGGGCCATGGGTACGATGATTCAACGATACAAACTAACGGAACAAGATTTCCGCCACAATTGGTTTGAATCTCATCCATCTCCATTGAAAGGAAATAATGACTTGTTATCTCTAACACGACCAGATATTATTCGTGATATCCATCGTGCCTACTTCGAAGCTGGTGCTGATATTATTGAAACAAATACATTTTCAAGCACTACCATTGCTCAAAAGGACTACGGACTAGAAGCTTATGTTGACGATTTGAATGTTCAATCTGCCAAGCTTGCCCGTGAAGTGGCCGATGAATTCACTAAACTCACTCCCGATAAACCACGTTTTGTGGCTGGTTCAATCGGACCCACTAATCGCACAGCGTCAATTTCACCGGATGTCAATGATCCAGGATTTCGTGCCATTGACTTTGATGAACTCGTTCATGCGTATTACCAACAGATGAAAGGATTAAGTGACGGAGGCGTCGATATTTTCTTGATTGAAACTGTTTTTGATACATTAAACGCAAAAGCGGCACTTTACGCTGCAGATGTGCTGAAAGAGGATACGGGTATAGAAATTCCAATCATGGTCTCTGGAACAATAACCGATCAAAGTGGTCGAACATTAACTGGACAGACAACTGAGGCTTTTCTTATTTCAGTCAGCCATATGCCATTGATTAGCATTGGATTGAATTGCGCCCTTGGAGCTTCAATGATGCGCCCCTACCTGCAAGTATTGGACAAGAAATCACCCTTTGCTGTATCGGCTCATCCGAATGCAGGTTTACCGAATGAATTCGGTCAATACGATGAAACCCCTGAACAAATGGCACATCAAATCAACGAATTTCTTCAAGAAGGATTGGTGAATATCGTGGGTGGGTGTTGCGGAACAACCCCTGAACATATCCGATTAATTGCAGAGGCAGCGAAAGACGTGAAACCAAGAAAATTTAAGGGAAATGAGTGAGGTCACATTGCAATTATCAGGCTTAGAGCCATTAATCGTTACGCCTGAATCAAATTTTGTCAATATCGGTGAACGCACCAATGTTACAGGATCACGTGCTTTTTTGCGCATGATTAAAGAGGGTGATTTTGAAGCAGGTTTGGCAGTTGCGCGCGAACAAGTTGAAGGCGGTGCTCAAATTTTGGACATCAATATGGACGAAGGCATGATTGATGGAAAGGCAGCTATGGTGCGTTTTCTCAATTTACTTGCGGCAGAACCCGACATTGCGCGTATTCCAATTATGATCGATAGTTCCAAGTGGGAAATTATAGAAGCTGGCCTTAAATGCCTTCAAGGTAAAGGTGTGGTGAATTCAATCTCATTGAAAGAGGGTGAAGCTAATTTTGTTCAACAAGCTACACAAATAAAACGCTTTGGAGCAGCGGTAGTGGTAATGGCATTCGATGAAAATGGTCAAGCAGATTCTTTTGAACGCAGAATTGAAATCTGTGAACGCTCGTACCGAGTGTTAGTTGATCAGGTAAAATTTCCACCAGAGGATATCATCTTTGATCCGAATATTTTTCCAGTGGCCACTGGAATGGAGGAGCACAATAATAATGCGTTGGATTTTTTCAATGCCACTAAATGGATCCGTGAACACCTTCCCGGAGCACATGTGAGCGGTGGAGTTTCGAATGTTTCTTTCTCCTTTAGAGGAAACGATCGAGTACGTGAGGCCATGCATTCTGCTTTTTTATACCATGGCATTCAACACGGCATGGACATGGGTATTGTCAATCCTTCCATGTTAGGCGTATACTCGGAAATAGAGCCTTTGCTACTCGAACACGTGGAAGATGTCCTCTTAAATCGAAGGTCTGATGCAACCGAAAGATTGCTCGAATATGCAGAATCAGTTAAAGGGGTTGTCGATCGCAAACAAGCAGACTTGTCATGGCGAGAACTTGATGTGAAAGAACGATTGAGCTACGCTTTAATTAAGGGTATCGCTGATTTTGTGGAAGTTGATGTTGAGGAATGTCGACAATTATTTGATCGGCCAATTGAAGTCATTGAAGGACCGTTGATGGATGGTATGCAGCGTGTGGGTGATTTATTTGGAAGTGGACAGTTGTTTCTTCCTCAAGTAGTAAAATCGGCCCGGGTAATGAAAAAAGCTGTTGCTGTTCTTTTACCCTACATTGAAGCAACGAAGGCAGGCGTATCTTCTTCAGCAGGAAAGATTATAATGGCGACTGTAAAAGGGGACGTGCATGACATCGGTAAAAACATTGTTGGTGTAGTATTGGGTTGTAATAACTATGAGGTCATTGATCTTGGTGTAATGGTGCCTACGGAAAAAATTATTCAGACAGCAATTGACGAAAATGCCGACGCAATAGGCCTAAGTGGATTGATTACTCCGTCCTTGGAAGAAATGGTTGATGTCGCCAAAGAAATGGAACGGGCAAAACTTAGTATTCCACTACTAATTGGTGGTGCCACAACTTCAAAAGTTCACACTGCGGTGAAAATTGAGCAATGCTATTCGCTAGGTCAAACCGTTCATGTGAATGATGCCTCTAGAGCTGTTACCGTCGTGGAGTCATTATTGGGTTCTAAAAAGGAGGATTTTGTTCGGCAATTGAAATTAGACTACGAGAGACTTCGTGAACACCACACCAAACACAGGGCTTCAAAACGCCTGATTAGTCTTGACGCAGCACGATCAAACGCGCTTCAGCTCGATTGGTCCGAATATGAACCTTCTGTGCCTAATAAACTGGGAGTTCAGGTTTTTAATCACTTTCCAATTAAAGACCTTGTTAGTTACATTGACTGGACTCCATTCTTCCAAACTTGGGAGTTGCATGGAAAATACCCGGAAATTTTAACGGATGAAGTGGTGGGTATTGAAGCATCAAAACTTTTTGAAGATGCGCAGAATATGTTAGATCAACTGATAAAAGAGCAATGGTTGGATGCACATGGTGTGGCTGGAATTTTTCCAGCTAATAGTGAAGGAGATAGCATTAATATATACGACACTTCGAGCAGTGAGGTAGTCGCAAAATCTCACACGTTACGCCAACAAACGGAGAAAACAATAGGACAACCGAATGTGGCATTAGCAGATTTTATCGCCCCAAAATCGTCAGGTAAAAAAGATTACCTTGGTGCTTTTGTCGTAACGACAGGGGGACGTTTAGAGGAGAAAGTGCGTGCGTTTGAACAAGATCATGACGATTACAATGCCATTCTTTTGAAAGCACTTGCCGACCGACTGGCAGAGGCATTTGCTGAGAAATTACATGAAGTGGTGAGAAGGGAAATTTGGGGATATGCAACCACTGAAAATTTGACGAATGATGAACTCATCAAAGAAGACTATCGAGGAATTCGTCCTGCACCTGGTTATCCAGCTTGTCCGGATCATACCGAGAAGCTAACCATTTTTGAGTTGTTGAAAGCGACAGAGAATACAGGTGTGATTCTTACTGAATCTCTCGCTATGTACCCTGCCTCCGCTGTATCAGGGTGGTATTTTGCCCATCCCCAAGCCCATTATTTTGGATTAGGAAAAATCACAAAGGAACAAGTTGCGGATTTAAGTCAACGAAAAAATGAATCAATTGAGGTGATGGAAAAATGGCTTTCTCCTTCGCTAGTATAAAAAAAGCGGCTCAAAGAGCCGCTTCCTTAACCTAACCTAACCACTATTCACTGAAAAAGACTCTTTCCTAAGAAAGAAACTTATTACCAAAAATAAAATTATATTGCGAACACACAATAAAGAAATTAACTTTCAGTGAAAATAGTAATACTTGTCGAGTTAACTTCATTTTAAGGAGTTTTATATGCAGTTACAGCGATTAATAATATAAATAGATGGGTTAAATTAACGTGTTAGTCTAAAAAAAACATATTCCATTATTGGAAACCTACTATTCAAAAAACTACATAATTTAAGTATGAATGCACGTTCAGAAAGTATAAAAATATTTACGGATGGTTCTTCTAAAGGGAATCCGGGTCCGGGAGGTTTTGGCGTTGTTATGCAGTTAGGTAAACATGTAAAGGAATTTTCAGTGGGTTACCGCCTGACAACAAATAACAGAATGGAATTAGGTGCTGTTATTTTTGCGCTTGAACAATTGAAGTCTGCTAATTACGTAATAGAAATTTATTCAGATTCAAAATATGTGATTGATGCCATTACGAAAGGGTGGGTGTTTGGTTGGAAAGCAAAAGGTTTTAAAGGAAAAAAGAATTCAGATTTGTGGTTGAAGTACCTATCCTTACATGACAAGTATACAATACATTTTCATTGGGTAAAAGGTCATAATGGGCATCCTGAAAATGAGCGCTGCGATCAATTGGCAGTTGAAGCGGCAGAAAAAGGGCCTCACCTTATCGATTTAGTTTTTGAAACAAATCAAACTTCTCAGTTAGATTAGTGTTGTAAATCTGATTTGACGACTGTCGTTGATTTAATAAACGTGTAAATTAACGGGTGTGGAAGGTCCCGTGTTGATGAAATTTGCGGGCAAAATGAACAAGCAACAAAAAATGGATGTTGTTTGAGGCTAATGATTTCAGGCTCCTCAAAATGGTTGTAAGCTTCAATATCGATAATTTCATTCGTTAACGCATGAATAAGTTGAGGATAAAGACTGTAACGCGCCGAACTTAATTCTACAGGAGAATGGTGGTTGTATAAATGAATAAACGCTTTTGAATGCGGTACGATGCTTATCCGCTCAAATTGTTGTCCTTCAATTAAATTATCAGAAATGAGCTTTTCACCATTTGGGTTGAGGTGATAGGCATTTATAAGACCTTCAATAAAGAACCTAAGGCATTCCCCAGTTAATAAAGTAGGTATGCTCATCTCAGATAGGCTACGAATAATTCCTGTTAAAAAAAACGGATTAGTATACGGTCCCGGAGCAACCCAAACACCATCGAACTGGTCAAATGACGCAGGTTTAAATTGCGCTGCTTCATTCGTTTTGATCCAATAATAATTTACGTCTAGTTCTAGGAAACGAGCGGAATGATCTAGGGCTAAATTGGTTGCTTGGTGTGAGTTATACGTGAAATTATAATCTCCAATTATGGCTATTTTCAACACTTGACTCATCATCTACCGCATGTGGTCATTTAGTGACCGATTGCTTGTTTAGCGCTTGAACCAGCCACGCATTTCAGTCGACTGGATACGAAGTGAATCCCAACTTAACGTAACCGGATCTTGGTGGTATACATAACAGTCGAATACTGCATTGAACATTGAGTAGTTTCCAGTTACATCTGACTCTTGTTTTATTTCTGAAAATTCAACTTCTTGAAAATTAGTCGATGCTTCTCGCGTATACCATTCAGTACCATTGGCATCCGTGTAACGAACCTCAAAGCCTGCTAACGCGTTGTCTGAAAAATTCGGTGTAAGCGTATTCATGTGGAAATTGTTGAATTGCGTTACGGAAGGACTGCTGTCAACAACACCGTCCCAAAAAACGCTTCCATGTCCGATTTGTACAGCTCTCGAATTTTGATACGTCATCATTTTGAAAAAATAACGCTCACTTGAAAAATCAGGTGGAGGAAGGATGTTTTGTGCTTTGTTGGCAATACCAAAAATACCATCCACATTTTGCGTTAACTTAAAAGGAATACCTGAAATAAATCCTTCGAAATAACATTCCAAATCTACTTCGTCTACTGGAGGAGGAATAACTTCATGCTCAATACATGAGGTGAAAAATCCCGAAAAAAGAAGCGCTGCAAGACCGAATTTAATGTTTTTCATAGTGTCAAGGTTTAAACCTAAGTATTTAACAATGTACAGTTAACCCGACGAATATACGAAAAAATGAATAATTGGTTGCCAAAGAGGCTTTTTGCTTTCAAGCTCTTATTTCTCTTGCAACTGGCGATTGCTCAAGCCATCCTGCGTTTACTTTTGCTTCAGTTAATTTATTCCCGTCTAATTGCATAATGGAACCTTCCGTACTCGTATATGAGGTAAAGACATCTGTAATGTAAAGATGCGAATTGAGGCGTTGCAATTCGTTCATTAAACGGTTCAACTCATGTGTGTTGATGTACCAAGATGATTCGTAATTCAAATGCTCCCGGTGCTGAGTCCCTCGAACTAAAATTTCATTACGTCCTCCAAAAACAGTAATTTCATGAATCGTCACATTTTCTTTTCTGTACATAGCTTTTTGTTTTAACTGGACAAAGATTACCCTTGATGATCGTAAACTATTTACAATCTATTTGTCAGCCACAAAAAATTGAACCTTTTTGGAAAATACTTAACTTCAACCCAAATTAAATCCAATGAAATACACGCACATCAAAAGCGATCTCTTTAGCCATAATAGAAAACAATTCAGTGATCTATTAGCACCTAAAGCACTAGCTGTCTTTAATTCAAATGATATTTATCCAATTAGTGCTGATGGGACAATGCCTTTTCAACAGCACCGTGATATATTCTACCTTAGTGGGGTAGATCAAGAGGAAAGTATTCTTGTCATTTTTCCAGATTCCGTCAATTCTGCTCATCGCGAAGTTCTCTTCTTAAAAGAAACCAGTGATTTAATTGCTGTATGGGAAGGTGAAAAACTATCGAAAAATCAAGCTTTTGAAGTTTCTGGAATAAAAACGGTTTATTGGCTGCAACAATTCCCAACCATTTTTAAACAAATGATGGCGGAGGCGGAGTCAATCTACCTCAATACAAATGAGCATTTGCGCGCTTCAACTGAGGTTGAAACAAGGGAAGATCGCTTCATAAAACAAGTCAAACAAGATTACCCAGCACACCAAGTAAGAAAAAGCGCTCCATTGATGCACAAACTGCGTTCGGTCAAGCATTCCATCGAGTTGGAACTCATGCAACAAGCATGTAACATAACTGAAAAAGGGTTCAGGCGACTACTTTCGTTTGTACGTCCAAGTGTTTGGGAATACGAGATTGAAGCGGAATTGGCGCATGAATTCTTGCGTAATCGATCCAAAGGATTTGCGTATACACCAATCATTGCTTCAGGTAAAAATGCCTGCGTACTCCACTACATAGAGAACAACAAACAATGCCTAGATGGCGATGTCATTTTACTTGATGTCGGAGCTGAATATGCCAACTACTCATCGGATTTAACCCGCTGTATTCCAGTTAACGGGCGTTTTACTGCTCGACAGAAACAAGTATATAATGCCGTATTGCATGTAAAACGCGAGGCAGAAAAATTATTAGTTCCTGGTACCATACTAGCGGATTACCACAAAGAAGTCGGGCGATTAATGGAAGGTCAATTGCTTCAACTTGGGTTAATTGATCAAACAGACATCAAAAATCAAGCTGCTGATTGGCCAGCATACAAAAAGTATTTTATGCACGGAACGTCGCATTTTCTTGGTTTAGATACACACGATGTTGGCTTGTGGCACGAACCGATTAAATCAGGAATGGTCTTTACGTGTGAACCTGGAATCTATATTCCAGAAGAGGGCTTAGGGATACGAATTGAGGATGATTTAGTTGTTCAAGATGTTGGAGCACCTTTCAATTTGATGGGCAACATTCCGATTGAAGCGGAAGAAATTGAAGAGTTAATGAACGCCTAAGCCCTATGTTAAACTACCGGGTTACAGGTGATGGTTTCCCTGTTGTTCTTCTGCATGGCTACATGGAATCACTTCGCATGTGGGATGGATTATTTGACGAGTTAAGTCAATTTTCTTGGTGGTCAGTCGATTTGCCTGGACACGGAGATACCTCTCTTGTAGGTGAGGAAATGGAACCATCTGTTGATTGGTTTGCAAGTCAGGTTTTCGATTTTTTGAATGAAATGGGCATCGAAAATTGCCATTTGGTCGGACACTCTATGGGAGGTTATGTCGCATTGCAGTTAAAAAAACGCGCTCCGCAAAGAATCAAAAAAGTAGTGCTATTGAATTCCCATCCTTGGGAAGACTCACCATTGAAAAAGTCGGATCGCCTTCGTGTGGCTGAAATTGCGTTTAAAGCAAAATCCCTTTTCATACATCAGGCTATTCCGGCTCTTTTTTATGATTCCGACAGTTTTACGGCACAAATTAACCAACTCATTCAAGATGCCAATAACATGACGTCTGATGCGATTGCCTATGCTGCGCTTGCTATGAGAAATCGTGAAGACACATCAGATGTGGCAAAAGGTTTCAATGAACAATTGTTATTCCTTCAGGGGAAATACGACCCTCTAATTCCTTGTGATCGCTTAGTTGAATTTGCCAAGCTGAATCAGTTAAAACTAATAGTGTTGGAAAATTGTGGGCATATGGCACATCTCGAAGAACCTATAAATGTGAAGAATTCGATTCAATCTTTTCTCGTTGAATGAGCAATGTTCAATTTCCGTTGTCGCTAAAAATCCAATGCGATGGAGGTGTAAAAATGTGTTTCATTAGTGGGGTTTATTTTCACTAAAGTACTTGTCAAATGAAATCAAAACAATATAAAAAACGTGATTGGTAAGAGGAATTGATTAAAATGGTGTGTAATCAGCCTTAACTGCTAACTTCGTTGAGTAATCAATTGTCCTTTTTGAAAAGCAACCAAAGATTCGTACTATATTAAACAAACCCATCAAGGGCAAACGAAAACCAAAGACTATGAAATTACGCGCAATTGTTGTTGACGATGAGGAGTTAGCTCGCAAAAACCTTATCATGTTGCTTGAAGAATATTGTCCCGATATCGAGGTGATAGGCGAGGCCTCAAGAAAAAGTCAGGCAAAAGCCATTATTGAATCATCCCAACCGGACGTGGTGTTTTTAGATATTCGTATGCCTTCAGGCGCGGAAGGGTTTGAGTTGTTAGACGAATTAGAGGAGAAGAATTTTTTGGTTGTTTTTGTTACAGCATTTAAAGACTACGCCGTTCGAGCTTTTAATGCAAGTGCGGTTTATTACGTGTTAAAACCAATAGACATAGAGGAACTACAAACGGCAGTCGACAAGTTGAAAGAGGCCAACCAAAATTTTACGGCTGAACCCGAGAATTTTAAAGTTTACTATAATTCTCTCCGCAACCTTTCAGATGCGTTGCTGAAAAACAAGCCGTCTAGCCGAATAACCATAAGCCACACGAAAGGAATGAAAATTGTCGAAGATGAAAACATCTCCCATCTTGAGGCAAGCGGCAACTGCACATTACTCTACTTTACAGATGGAACGAGGTACCTTGATACTCGAACGCTGAAAACCTACGAAAATATGTTGGATCCATCACGGTTTGTCAGGATACACAAATCGCATATTATCAATTTAGATCGGCTTACCGAATACCTCACCGAAGATGGCCATTTTGCCGTTCTTAAAGGTGGAATCCGCATTCCGGTAGCGCGCAATAGAGTAACTGATTTTGTTAAACTGATCAAGCACTTGTAATCGAATGAAAGGAATCGTTGTAGTCATTTTTGGTATCATATCACTGGGATTGAATGCGCAGCGCTATTCATTTATTTCGTATTCTAACCAAGATGGATTGCCTCAATCGCAAGTGACATCAATTACCCAGGACGATAAGGGGTACTTGTGGGTTGGTACATTGGGTGGCTTGGCAAAATTCAACGGAAAAAGATTTACATCGTTTACCCTGGAAAATGGGCTTTTAAACAACCGCATTACCTGCCTTCAAAATGAAAAGAATGCGCTTTGGATTGGGCACGAAGGAGGAATTACATTACTCCGCAACAATCGGTTTGTGAAATGGAAGCTACCTGAAGATTTCTCCACTACAGCAGTCACAGATATTGTGCGCTTTCAAGGTAAAGTGGTTGTTTCTACAAATGGCGGTGGACTTTTTACCATTTCAGGAACGAAATTACTGTCATTGGAACGCCAATTAAGCAATCACCGTTTTTCGAATCAACCAGAAATGAGTTACCATCAGGAGGATGATTTACGCGTGCGTGATTTGCTTGTGCACAAGGGTGTTTTATATTTAGGAACAAGAGGAGGTTTGTTAACAACTGATGACCTTAAACTCTTTCGTCACGACCATGATTGGGATATTTTTAACATATCCGGCCTTACATTAATTGATAACGGGTTGGCAGCAAGCACCTATGAAGACGGCTTAGTGGGACGAAAATTCCCGACCTCAAAACCGAAACCACTTGTTGAAATTGATTCTTCCATGCGTCTTCGTGGCTGCCTCACAGATCGTCAACATGCCGTCTGGCTTTATGCCGCTCAAGGTGTTTGCAGGATGAATAAAAATCAACAAGTAACATACTTTAACGAGTCAAACGGGTTACCAATACAAAACATTCGAGTTGTTTTTGAGGACATTTTTGGAAATATCTGGTTAGGTAGTGAAGGAAAAGGATTGCTGCGTTTTCCAGGTCTTGAATTTACCTATTTCAATCAGCAAGACGGAATGACTTCAGACCTCATTTTGTCTACAGCGAAAGATCGTGACGGTTCCTATTGGCTCGGGACATATGACAAAGGCGCACTGCACAAGCTGAAGAATGGAAAGTTTGAAGCCATTTCATTTGAATCCTCCAATACTGTTTGGTGTACAGCATTGAACGTCGATGATTCGCATTGGTTTGGTACAAGTGACGGACTAGTTAAGCGCAATTTAAACGGAAAGCTTCAAACGTTTTACAACGAAGATGGACTTCCAGGGAATAAAATTACGGCATTGTATCGCGTTGATGATCAAACCATGTACATCGGTGGTGAGAATGGGGTGACACTTTTTAAAGGAGGTGATTTTATTAGGATTCCCATTCAACAGGAAAGCACAGTTCGATCGTTTAGTGTATACAAAGGGAAATTGTATTGTGCAACGGATCGCGGATTAGCTGTTCTGAATGGCGGTAAAATCATTC
>CANHQC010000002.1 GCA_947462695.1 Flavobacteriales bacterium
AGCGATAATGGTGCCGTTAAATCTTCTGCTTGGTGGTTCATTTCTTCCTATGCTGTAATCACGATTGGTGAATTATTCCTAAGTCCAATGGGACTTTCGCTCGTTAGTAAACTCAGTCCACCGCGTTTGACGGCACTTATGATGGGAGGATGGTTTTTAGCTACATCGATAGGAAATAAACTCTCCGGTGTATTAAGCAGTTTATGGGAGTCCTACGACGATAAAGCCGACTTTTTCTACGTGAACTTCTTACTGTTAGGATCTGCTGCCTTATTGATGTTCGCCATGTTGAAATGGTTGAACAAGATTTTCAAGGCGCATACCTAAACGTTATTCCATATCCAATCCTTGAAGCTCAACGAGGTTTTTGTAGATGCCTCCTTGACGCATCAGCTCATCGTGATTGCCGCTTTCAACAATTTTACCTTGCTGAATGACGTGAATTTGACTTGCGTGACGAATGGTGGCTAAGCGATGCGCAAGCACGAAACTCGTTCGTCCAACCATTAATTTATCTAATGCGTCTTGAACTACTTTTTCAGATTCTGAATCCAATGCTGAAGTAGCTTCGTCGAGAATGAGGATACGTGGATTCTTTATCAATGCCCTGGCAATAGCTATCCGTTGTTTTTGTCCACCTGAAAGCTGAATTCCTCGGTCTCCAACTTGGGTTTCTAATCCATCTGGAAAGGATTGAATAAACTCCCATGCATTGGCCTGTTTTGCTGCCGCCATAATCTCATCATCAGTTGCTGTTGGTTTACCGAAGAGAATGTTTTCTTTGATTGTACCCGCAAATAACAAGACCTCTTGTGGCACAATTGCCATGTGTTGACGAAGGTGATGAACATCAATTTCGCGAATTTCATGTCCGTCGAATTCAATATTCCCTTCATGATTTGAATACAGGTGGAGTAGGAGCGAGGAAATAGTAGATTTTCCTGATCCTGAAGACCCTACAAAAGCAATAGTTTCATTTGGATGAGCCGTAAATGAAATGTCTTCGAGTACCTGCATATCTGGACGCTGTGGGTAGGCAAAACGAACAGATTTAAAATCGATTTTTCCAGAAATTTCAGGAAATTCTTTGCCTTTCAATAATTGTTGTTCACTTGGCGTATGGATGATATCCATTAAGTTTTCTGTTGCACCGATTGATTTCTGTATACTGGCGTATAGGTCAGGTAATGAACCAATTGAAGCGCCCATCATGATGGTGTACATAATAAAGCTGAAAAAGTCCTGCATGGAAAGTTCTGGATTTGGACCTTGAGTCATTAGAAGTCCTTTCCAAATGATGAAGACAATGGCCCCGAACAAACAGAAAATGATAAATGACACGAACAATCCGCGCCAAACACCACTTTTCACATTGAGGTTTCGAATCTCTTCGATCGCTTTGCCGTATTTGTTCAACAAGAAAACCTCGTTTGTAAATGACTTTACGTTTGCAATTCCCATCAACGATTCCTCGATGATGGAGTTAGATGTCGCTGCTTGATCTTGTGCTTCCTTAGAAAGCCTGCGTATAAATCTTCCAAAAAACACCGCTAAAACGGCCATTACAGGAACCGTTCCAAGCATAATTAGCGCGAGCTTCCAGGAAAAAACAAATATGAATGCAATTCCACCGATAACAATAACAATTTGGCGGAAAAACTCTGCAATGGTCGTTTTTAACGTCTCTTGAATTTGAGTGATGTCAGATGAAATACGACTGCTTAATTCGCCAACTTTGTTTTTATTGAAAAAGTCCATCGGCATATAAATCAGCCGGCTGAACGCTGCTTTTCGAATGTCGCGCAAGGTGTTCTCAGTAACATTGGTGAAAATAACCACCCTGAAATACGAAAAAACAGCTTGTGCAATAAACAGTATGAACAGGGATAATGCAACGTCGTTAATATTCTGAAGATTGATCAGCTGAACAGATTCTTCCATCGAAGCTGGTTGACTTGCACTCCCACTTCCTAATAGTTGCCCCATCATGAATGGAAAAACAAGTCCAACAGAGGTGGAAAGGATCAAAAAGATCCAGCCAATCATGAAAATACCTCGGTAAGGTTTAAGGAATGCAAAGATGCCTCGTGCTTTACGAATGCTGTCCTTAGTTAATTTGACGCGTGTTGTTTTGTCTTTTTTCGGTCGTAACATCCGATTGAATTAGGATACAAAAATAACCTCCTTTATCCGGATGTGATTATTTTTAGGAAAAATTCTTCTACTTATTTGGCTGATCGGAAAAATAACCTATCTTTGCAGTCCTGAAAAATTGAGAAAAATAGATTAAAGTATAGGAGTCATGAAAAGAACCTTTCAGCCATCAGTCAGAAAAAGAAGAAACAAACACGGTTTCAGAAGTAGAATGGCTTCAAAAAATGGTCGTCGTGTGTTAGCCGCACGTCGTCGCAAGGGAAGAAAGAAACTAACAGTTTCTGATGAGCCTATGCACAAAAGATAATTAATCGTAGTATTACGACGAACCGACGCTAGTAGTGTCGGTTTTTTTTGTGCTTATAAATTGGGAATGACGGGATTTTATCCTTAACCGTTTATTAAATGGAGGATTGAAATTTTTAGTTACATAAGTTGTAAACGCTTAATTTTTAATGCATCGAATTGGGTATCCATTTTTTGGATCTCTTGACTGATTATCAACGTTATATAGCCAATGTTTTTCATAACGTGAAAAATTGTCATATGAGTTTATTGGCCCAGATCTACCATCTATACTGAGCACAAATCCATTCTCACCCACAGAAGATGAACTCCAGTATGTGGCTCCATTTACATATCCCTCATCAGCTGGACTTGGAAGCACAAATTTCCCGTTATATGCATCTCTGTAGGCTTCGTTTTTTCCATTAAATCCATATTTATTGGACCCACAATATTTCAATGTAACAGGATCATTATTAATGTATTCAAAGCATTGTCCAACCGAGTATAATCTTACTCCTCCCAAATCGCAGGATTTCGTTAGAAAATACTTGTCTAGTTTGTCTTGTTCTTGTTTGATTAAATCTGAACTCAACCCATCATTTTCCATCTCTAAAATTTTATCTTGTAATTCATAGACATGTTTTTGAGTAAATCCTCTTAGTTCAAAAATATCATTATGACCGGGGATTCTCCAGCCTTCAGGAGCCAATCCTCTTGGGTCATTTACTGCGTGCCAATTATATAACACACCAAATTTTGAAATAGTTGAAGGATCATTATTCACGTAGCAAAAAGCGGGTTCCTTATTTTCTCCTGCGTTGACCCACTCTTCTATTGATCTTGCCTCAGGAATTGGATCGCCATTTCTAAACTTAGTGACTGTTAAGTTTTCAGCCATCCAAATTTGATCTCCTATTCTTGCTTCTTTGCAAGAATAGGGCTTCTGGTATTCGCCATTTTCGAAATTACCGCTAAGCGTCTGTTTATTTTTAAGTGTTTTGATTCCTTTGCCACTAGGTATTCCCATACTTACCTCTCCTTCATAGGTGCTCCCGTCCTCATAGATAATTTTACCAATCCCATTTGGAAAACCGTTCACAAATGATCCAATATAGGTCTCTTTATTAGTTACTAGTTTTCCATTTCCAGTAGGTTTGAAATTGGAAAAATCACCGGTATAAGTTTGTTCGTAGGCATTTCCAAATAATGAGTAAGCAGTTCCTGTTAAGATGCTATTAGTTGACCAATCTCCCTCAAATGTATGCTTAATTCCGGGGGTTACACAGTTGAGTTTTCCTTTCCCATGCATAGAACCGTTTTTAAATTCACCTTCGTAAGAGGAATAATAAGTGTCCTCATCACCTTGATCGTTTCGAAGATCGAACATGAATAACTTTTTTCCTAGCCCATACAATAAACCATTTCTAAATGTTCCTTCTTCATAAAGTGAATCCCCATCGTTGCTAACGCCAAAGTTCCTCCTTCCGATCCCTGTATATCCGTCGTTATCCCAATTTACAATTAGCACGTCTCCACCCGGAAAAGTTATCTTCCCATTGCCTTCGATAATTTTAGATGACTCAATGGTAAGTGATCCACTGTAGATACTTTTATCATTTAATTCGATTTCACCCTTACCGATAAATTTGTTTCCATCATTTACTCCAATACATACAAGTCCATTAGGGGAAGTTATTGAATACTCGCCTATAACTTGAACCGAAACATTGCCTTTGTCAATTGTTCCTTGCCATTGGCCTTTGAATATAGTACCGTTAGTTAAGGTCTTTTTACCCTCGCCAGTTACCTCATTTTTAGTAAAATTTCCAGTAAAGTCAAAGTCATTTCGTTTGGTCAACGTTCCCTTGCCATTTGCTGAACCGTCAACCCATTCACCTTCATAGCTGTAAATGTCATTTAACTGAACACGACCGTTGCCGCTAAATCTTTTTTCTTTCAAGGTGCCGTTTAAGACTCCTCCTGAACTGAGTAGTAGTTGTCCTTGATCATACTCTCCGTTTAAAAAACGGCCCTTAAATTCATCCAGTACAAAAGGGATAGAAGCTAATTCTATTCGGTCATTACTATTGTGCAAAATACCAAAACCACTGAAAACGTTATTGTTCCAATTGCCAATTAATGAATCCCCATTAGACAAAATCATTTTACCTTCATTGAATTCACTATTCCTTATTTGCCCATTAAATTGAATGACCGAATATGGTTTTGACGATAGAATCGTAGAATATTTGGATGTTCTAATTTTCGCTTTTCCAGTGAACAAATCATTTGTCCAAGTTCCAGTTAATACATCAGTTGAATTGATAAGCATATTTCCTTCCGCATATTCACCTTGATTTATGCGTCCTTCAAATTCAGTTATTGCGTAAAAAGAAGAGGCTATATTTAATGAATCTCTGCTCACAGAGAGTTTAGTACTGCCGTTGAAAAGTTTATTTGTCCAATTCCCAATTAACTTCTCTCCTGAAATTAACGTCAATTCTCCTTCAAAAAAATCACCATCCTTAAACTTCCCTTCGAATTTAGAAACTGGGTAATCTACTTTGGAAAGCATAATTTTTTCATTGAGTTTCTCAATCTTTCCTGACCCTGTGAATCTTTTTCCCGACCAATTACCTATTAGCGGTTCATTATTTTGAAATTCCATTTTTCCTTCAGCATATTCTCCGTTTGAAAATTGACCTTCAAAAGAACGGGCGAGGAGTAATTTTGAAGAAATAAATACAGAATCCTTTCCAATATTTAATTTTCCCTCACCAGTATAGATTTTGTTTTTCCATTTTCCTTCCAATATGTTGCCATTGCATAATTCCATTTTTCCACCAGCAAAGTCTCCATTTTCAAATTGTCCGGTGTAGTTAGCGATGCAATATGGTTTTGAATTAATATAAATCGAATCTTCAATGAAAGGAATTTGACCTTCGCCTGTAAACGCATTATTTTTCCAATTACCTTTTAATTGTTCACCAGTTGCTAATATCAATGTCCCATCGATTAATTTGTCATTTTCAAACAATCCTTCAGAAACAATTGAAAGATAGTTCTGATTAACTAATGAAAAAGAATCCTTTGAGATCTTCTTACCATTCCCATGATAACGCCAATTTAACATATCACCTTGATACTTCAACTTTTGGTTAACCAATGAACATTGTTTGAATGGTGAGTTTTGTCGAAACTCTCCTGTTACAAATTCATCTGCAAATTTCATGAGATTTGGACTATTTGAATTAATCATTTCAATAATGAAGTCCCAATTTGGCTTAACACCTTTCATATACGTAAGTAAGCAAAAGGTACCTATTCCTTCCATTTGCCCATTTACCCATAAACCACTGTAGTAAACCCACTGATCTGTTTTTTCATTGAGATCATTTTTACCAATAAAAATTCCTTCTCCCTGAGGTACATTTCTTTTTTTATCATTTACAGTTGATTTAGTGATTGACCCGTCGTAATCACCAACAAATTCAATGTCCCTAATAGTTAAATCAAAATCTATTTTTCTTGTTTTTTCTTGAGCAAAAATGGAATTCGCAAAAAAAAGTGTTAAAACGAATAGGGTTAGTCTCATAATGTTTAAATAGTTCGGGCACTAAATATAAATCAAATTTTAATTTTAGGTAAGTTTCTGGTTGTAGTGATGTTTGATCATTAATTTCTATTCCACACTCCATTCGTTGAAAAAAACAACTATTCTACTTTCTTTAAAATTCCTTTCACTAGCTTTAATTATTCAACTCAAAACAACCTGCCTTGCTAGTAAAAGTATTCAGCAGTTCCGTATTCGGTATTGATGCAACAACCATAACCATTGAGGTTAACTTAAGTAATGGAATAAATTTTTTCCTGGTCGGACTTCCAGACAATGCCGTAAAAGAAAGTCAGCAGCGCATCCGTGCAGCATTTAAAAACAATGACTTGCATTTTCCGGGTAAAGAAATCACCATTAACATGGCCCCTGCGGACATCCGAAAAGAAGGATCCGTATTCGATTTGCCCATCGCCATTGGTGTTCTTGCTGTGAGTGAGCAATTGCCGAGTGAGTCGTTAGAAGGTTATGTACTTGCGGGTGAATTGTCGTTGGACGGCGAATTGCGACCGCTGCGCGGAGCTTTACCTGTAGTTCTTCGTGCCAAACAAGAAGGATTTAAACGCGTCATACTTCCCGTACAAAATGCGCAGGAAGCTTCAATAGTTGAGGGAATAGAAGTTTTCGGCGCACAAACCATTCGTCAGGTTGTAGACCATTTTAAAGGGCGAGAGGCTTTGACTGTTGAGCAATCTAACCACGACTGGAAACGACCAATTGATTCAGAAGCGATTGATTTTTCTGACGTCAAAGGACAATTCAATAGCAAACGTGCATTTGAAATCGCTGCATCAGGTGGACATAATATCATCTTGGTAGGTCCGCCGGGCGCAGGAAAATCTATGCTGGCAAAGCGTTTGCCGGGAATTTTACCTTCTATGACTCTGGATGAAGCACTCGAAACAACAAAAATTCACAGCGTCGCAGGCCGACTAAAGCATGCTGGCGGATTGGTAAGTCAACGACCGTTTCGCAAGCCCCACCATACGATTTCAGATATTGGCTTAATCGGCGGTGGAACATTTCCTCAGCCTGGTGAAATTTCATTGGCGCACAATGGCGTCTTATTTTTAGATGAACTACCTGAATACAAAAGGACTGTTTTAGAAGTCATGCGGCAGCCAATTGAAGACCGTGTTGTAACAATATCAAGAGCGAAGTTTTCTGTTGATTTTCCTGCGAGTTTTATGTTGGTTGCTGCTATGAATCCATGTCCATGCGGTTATTTCAATCATCCGGACAAAGAATGTACGTGCGGGCCTGGTATCGTTCAGCGTTACATGAGTCGCATATCTGGGCCGTTAATGGATCGAATTGATTTACATGTGCAAGTAAGTCCAGTTTCCTTCGATGAGTTAACCGATCAACCGAAAGCTGAAGGAAGTGAAGTGATCCGCGATCGGGTAGAGGATGCACGAAAAATTCAATCTGAGCGATTTGTGCATTCTCCGGATGTCTTTTGTAACGCACAAATGTCGAAGCGAGAAATTGAAAAATATTGCGCAGTCGATGAAACCACGAGAGGTATTTTAAAACAAGCCATGGAGCGTATGGGCTTGTCCGCGCGTGCGTTTGATCGCATTTTAAAAGTATCACGCACCATTGCCGATATGGAAAATGCACCGAATATTTTGAAAAATCATGTTGTGGAAGCGATACAATATCGAGGGTTGGATAAGTATAATTAAACGGATTGTATAGAAATTAGAATTTTTCAATCAGTCATTTTGTTTTTTTAACTAAATTCACGAAAAATTTAAACCGAATTATTATGAAAAAAGTAATCTTATTAGGAGGTCTTTCATTGGTAATGTTAGCTTCTTGTCAAAAAGAGTATTCTTGTTATTGTTGTGATTTGTATGACCTCAATACAGATTGTTATACAACAACTAAGAAAGGTAAAGATGCAGTTGACGCGTGTGAAGTAGATGCGAGTGATGCATTGACTGGTGAGTATTGCGAACCAGCATAAATAAATTGAAAGAGCAGGGAAACCTGCTCTTTTTTTCTTCTATCTTTTCTCAATGAATGCAATCGAATTATTTTTTCTGAATTTAGGTTTAAGCTGGACATTAGCTAAACTCATTCCCTATATAATAGTAGTAATTGTTGGATTTTCACTAGCTTTTCTAGCCAACAAAAAATTGCTTAAACTTAAGTCATGGATGAGAACTGGTGTATCCGTCATTCTTTTTGTACTTCCTTTTGCAGGTTATTTTGCCTATTCGCCTATTTTTCAAGGTGACTTTTCAAATGATGCTAAAGAGACAGTACTCACATCGGATCTCGATGAATTGAGAGGGAAACAATTAATCGTGCTTGCACTTCCTGGGTGTCCATTTTGTGCACAATCTATGGGGAAAGCTGCAAAATTAATTGAACGTAATCCTGGATTGCAAGTAACTTATATTATAACAAGAGCCGATCAAGAGGCACTAAGTTGGTACGGTAAGATGGCTACACCCGGAATCAATGTCGTACCGGCAAAAAATGATAAAGCGCTATCATCGTTAGCTAAAGGGAAGTTTCCAACCTTTGTAGTTGCCAGAGGTAACACATTAAGAACGTGGTCCAATGATGGATTTGGCGTTCTTGCAATTGATGAGGTCGAAAACTTGTACTAACCAATCAAAATTGTATTTTTGGGTAAATCTTACCCTGAAATGAAACATCTGCTATTACTAGCAATTCTAATTTCCTCGTTAACACTTTCTGCACAGTATCAGATCGGTCATACTACGATCACATTTAACGATCCAACCAGGTCAGGTGGATATGGATCCGGTGGAGGAAGTGGTCGGCAAATTCAAACAGAGATTTATTATCCCACATCAGCAGCTGGAGAGAACGTTCCCTTAGCCACAGGTCAATTCCCAATTATCGTTTTTGGTCACGGCTTCGCAATGTCATGGGATGCCTACTCCAATATTTGGGAACATTACGCGCCTGAGGGGTATATTTTGGCTTTTCCAAGAACAGAAGGATCATTATTCCCTGCGCCTAGCCATAATGATTTCGGATTGGACTTAGCACTTGTTACAACCAAGTTATTGGCGCTTAACGCTGATGCGCAATCACTTTTTAACCAGCACATTAATGGCAATGCGGCAATCATGGGGCATTCCATGGGTGGTGGAGCAAGTATGTTGGCTGCAGCAAATAATACAATGATCAAAACGGTAGTTGGTTTAGCTCCAGCAGAAACAAATCCTTCGGCCATTTCAGCTAGTCAGAATGTCACGGTTCCAGCCTTGATATTTTCAGGGAGTTCAGACGGTGTAACTCCACCAAACGTCCACCATCAGCCCATTTACAATGGATTGTCCTCGGGATGTAAATCATATGTTTCCCTTGTAGGTGGCGCCCATTGTTATTTCGCGAATACAAATTTTAATTGTGATTTAGGCGAAGCTACTTCATCTTCTGGAATTTCTATTTCAAGGTCTCAGCAACAAGCATTGACATTCGAACGTCTCGACCCTTGGTTCGATTTTCACTTAAAAATGAATTGTTCCTCTTATACTGATTTCCATGCCGTTCTTGAAAGCAATCCAGCACAAGCTGCAAGCAATACCACTTGTTCTGTTAACCCTGTTCCTTCTATAAATCAAACAGGGAATAATTTGACCTGTTCGGTTGCTGGTTACAGCTATCAATGGTTCTTGGATGGTATAATAATTCCAACGGCAACCTCACAATCGATTGCAATTACACAGAATGGCACGTATACTGTCGAAGTACAATTTAATGACTTGTGCACTGAGACCAGCCCTCCATTACTTGTAGCATCCCTCGGGATGGAATATTTAAGTAACTTTATTTCTGTTTACCCCAACCCTTTCACAAATGAACTTATTGTACATGGGATGGATGAGAATGGATTGGTTACACTGGTTCAATCCGATGGAACTGTGGTTTATCAAGGTAATAGTGAGGGCTTAAATGAATTAGGTCATTTATCTTCTGGGGTATACGTTTTATGTATAGGAGATATGCGAATAAAAGTGGTTAAATAAATGGCACCAGTCAACATTAATTACCAAAGTATGGGTCGATCAACGATATTTGTGGTGGAGGATGATCCATTGTACTCTAGGCTTATTCGCCATAAGCTAGGGATGGATCCTGAATTTGATATTCGCTTGTTTTCAACTGGGAAGTCGTTGTTAGATTACCTGGAATTAAAGCCGGATATTGTTACATTAGATCACTCCCTTCCCGATATGACGGGACTTGATTTATTAAAAAAAATCAAAGAATTCGATCCTGAAATTCAAGTCATCGTGTTATCTGGCCAGGAAGATGTATCTATCGCAATTGATATGCTTCGAAATGGCGCATACGATTACATCATAAAAGATGATCAAAGCCCTGAAAAACTGTGGCACATCATTCATCAAGCGAACGAAAAACGATCGTTGCAGAGAGAAGTAGATCTGTTGACCTCTGAAGTGGCTGCCAAGTATGATTTTAATGCGTACATGAAGGGGTCGAGTGCTCCGATGCAGAAGGTTTTTACGTTGCTCACGAAATCCGCTAATGCGAATATCACTGTTTCAATAACTGGTGAAACAGGTACAGGTAAAGAACTAGCAGCCAAGGCAATACATTACAATTCTAACCGAATGAAGAAGCCATTTGTGGCAATAAATGTCGCTGCAATCCCGAAAGAACTGATTGAAAGTGAGTTGTTTGGGTATGAAAAAGGTGCATTTACGGGTGCAGATCAACCACGTTCGGGTAAATTTGAAGATGCCAATAAAGGGACCATTTTTTTAGACGAAATAGGTGAAATGGACCTTAATATGCAGGCAAAGTTATTGAGAGTTCTTCAAGAGAGAGAAATATGTCGGTTAGGTTCGAATAAAATGATTCCAATTGACGTGCGCATAATTGTTGCCACACACAGGGATTTAAGCAAGGAAGTGAAAAACGGAAGATTTCGGGAAGATTTATATTACCGATTAATGGGTATAGGTATCGATATGCCTCCATTACGCGAGCGCGGAAATGATATTGTGTTATTGGCGAAATCATTTGTTCAAGAATTTTGCAATGAAAACAAGATTCAGAAAAAAGAATTCTCACCGGCTTGTATTGAGAAATTATTGAGTTATGCATACCCAGGAAATGTCAGGGAATTAAAGGCATTAGTGGAAATTGGAGCAGTAATGAGTGAAGGGAAAATAATTGAAGCGGAGGATATTCAATTCCAATCATCCAATCAATTGGATCAACTCATTCAAGATGACCTCACGTTGGAAGAATTCAATAATCGTTTAATTGCACATTACCTGAGAAAGCATGACAACAATGTGGTCAAGGTAGCCGAAAAATTGGACATTGGTAAATCTACCATCTACCGCATGATAAAAGAAGGTAAAATTCAAGTTGACTAATATGTATTCACTTAATAAACTTATTGAAATGTCAAATGGAGATGAGCAATTTGTTCAATCTATCGTTAGTACTTTTTTAACCAACGTTCCTGTGGCATTATCGAACATAAGGGAAGGAATTGAAAAAACGGATTTTGAAAAAATCCGTTTTTACGCGCATCAATTAAAAAGTTCGATTGACTTTTTTACTGTTGAAAGTATACAGACGATTGTCAGATCCATGGAAAATGATGCCAAAAGTGATCATCCAAATGTGAAACAACTTTCCGAATGGTACGATGTAATGGATAAAACCTTGTCTGCTGTCTTTATTGATTTAAGAGAAAGTAAATGGTTTGTTGCGTAATGGCAATTCGCTTAAACTGCGATTGCATTTGACGTAGCTTGACGATGTTTGACTTTTAATCCAAGTTGTCCCATTAACTCGTGCTGATAAGTCTTACTTACACTTATCGTTTGATTATTGACTTCAACCATATTCCCATTCACTTTGTCTATGGCATTGAGATTCACAATAAACGAACGATGAACGCGCATAAAATTTGAAGGTAATCGCCTCAACATACCATCCATAGATGAATAAAGCATCGTGCGTTTTGACTTCGTGTAGATAGTCACATATTCACTCGATGACTGAATGTATTGAATATCTGAAATTAAGACCTTTTGATAAATACCTTTATCCTTTATAAATAGAAATTGGGAGAGGTCATCCACTTGATCTTGCTGCTTTCTCAACATAATCTTACTTATGGCTCTATTGAAACGTGCAAATGAAATGGGTTTCATTAAGTAATCGGCTACTTCTAAATCAAATCCATCAACAGCATATTTGTCTTTTCCGGAAATCAAAATAATCTCGCTTTCAGGCTTAAATTGCTCGAGAAATTCAACACCATTCATCTCCGGTAATTCGATGTCCAATAGAATCAAGTCGACTGTGTTGCGCTGAATAAACCGAATGGCGTCCACGGCTGAATCAAATTGATTAACGAGTTCTACATTTTCCAGTTGATCGATATACTGGGAGATTAAATTCCGTTGAAACGGGTCGTCTTCAATAAGGATACATTTCATTGTAAAGGGTTTAAGAATTTCGACTAAAGTATATAAAATATCGATAAAAAATAAAAAAATATCGATAAAAATGTTTTTTGTACATTTGGCTTAAAATATAATAAGGTTGATAGAATTCAAGATTAACGAGGTAAATAGATGCCTTACATTCGTGTTTCCACTTTTCAAGTGGCGAAAACTCAACAGGAACAAATGACCATTATCCTAGTAGAAGATCAAAAAATTGTTGCGCTAGATATTCGTTATCAGCTCGAAGCATTAAATCACCGCGTAATTGCACTATTATCTAGCGGGGAAGAATGTATGGCGTTCTTGAAGAAGGAAAAAGCTGATTTAATTTTAATGGATATTCAACTTAAAGGAGGAATGTCTGGATTGGATGCTGCAAAAGTCATTCATGCGAATTACGAAATTCCCATTTTATTTCTAACGGACTATCTGGATGATTCGGTGTTAAATGAAATCAAGCAGGCTGGTTATTATGGGTACATTAATAAACCATTTAAGCAAATCGATCTGCACACTGAAATCCTATTTACAGTTGAACGATACCGCCATTTTATTCAAGCAAAAAAAAAGCAATCTGAAATTCAGCTGGAATGGAAGGAAACGGAAGAGTTTTATCGACAAATAGTAAATAATGTAAGTGATATTATTTATCGGATAGATTTAAAGGGCTATTTCACATATGTCAATCCATCTGCTATTCGACAAACGGGATTTACGGAGGAAGAATTATTGAGCATGCCCTTTACATCGCTTATCCATCCAGACGCACAAGAAAGAGCCTTTTCTTTTTTTAAAGAGGTTTATGAAAGTAAACACGATTTTAGTACAGCAGAATTTCCAATGCTTAGAAAAGATGGAAATGTCGTTTGGATAGGTCAGGAAGTACATTTGCTAACGTCAAACAACCAAATTACAGGATTTCAAGTGATTGCTCGAGACATTACACTTGAAAAAGAGTTTAAGGAACAGCTCATTATAGCCAAAACCAATGCCGAAAAAACCGCTGAACTAAAGTCGCGTTTCCTAGCAAATATGAGCCATGAAATTCGCACGCCACTGAATGGAATAATTGGAATTATCAACTTGCTTGAGAATACGACACTCTCGCATAAACAACAGGTTTATATTCAAGCCATTCTCTCTTCATCAAATCAGCTTATGGGAATTATAAATGATGTGTTGGATTTATCTAAAATTGATGCGGGCAAATTGGTAATGGAGTCAACAGCATTTGACCTCTATGGATTAGTAGATTCTGTTCAAACTGTTTTTGAGGTGACGACCAAAGAAAAAGGGATTCAACTTATCTGCACAGTAGCTCAAGATATTCCTCAATTTGTCATTGGAGATCCTGTGCGATTAAATCAAATACTCTATAACATTATCGGAAATGCTGTCAAATTCACTGATCAGGGACGTGTTGAAGTGATGTTAACATTGGTTCATCTAGAAGAAGAATCGTGCACAATTCTGTTTCAAATTCGTGATACAGGAGTTGGGATGGATGAACAAGTCATAAATAAGATATTTGATTCCTTTACCCAAGCAGAGAGTGATACAACACGTAAATTTGGTGGAACGGGGTTAGGATTGGCAATAGTAAAGAACCTTGTGAAATTATTAGGTGGCTCAATTGAAGTGAAAAGTAAACAAGCGATTGGTTCGACATTTATTATTGAACTTCCCTTTTTAATCGCACACGAATCTTTAGTTGAGGTAAAAACGGATAAAAAGATCGACGAAACCATTCAATTGAAAGGACTTTCCATTTTAGTTGTCGAGGACAATCCAATTAATCAGTTGGTAACTAGAGATTTGCTAGAAGAAAAAGAGGTGAGGGTTGCTGTGGCCTCGAATGGACAAATTGCACTGGATTTAATGCGAGAAACCGCTTTTGATCTCGTATTAATGGATATGCAGATGCCCGTGCTGGATGGATACCAAACGATGCGATTGATTCGGAAAATGGAAAACGGTTCCCCAAAACATATGCCCATTATTGCACTTACAGCAAATGCCATCGAAAGCGAAACCCAGAAATGCTTTGAAGCCGGGGCTGATGCGTACGTTGCGAAACCTTTCCGACCAGATTACCTTTTTGATGAAATTCAATCATTGTTACACGCATCTGACAAAAAAAACATGAAAAATGACACGATTTCAATAGACATGGGAACTTTTTCTATGTTTTTAAACAACAATCGCCCATTAATGATTAAAACACTTGAGCAACTCATTACAGCTTTTCATGATGAAGAAAGCGTACTACAAAATAAGGCTCTTGTCAATGATCCCATTGAACTCCGAAAGGTAGTTCACCGGATGAAACCAAATTTTGGAATTGTAGGATTGACTGAATGGGAAAGTTTTTGCAAAGAAATTGAAGGCAATGAGGCATTAACTCCTGCTCAAAGTGAAGTTGTTATTCATCGAATTTTAGGCGTAATTCCGTCATTAGTTGAAGCCATTTCCAATGAACAAACGAAAATGAAGCAAGTTATTCAGGAAAAGCAAGTGCCGTAATTTGAGTTAAATCGGAACCTGTCGCAAGTTGTCGAAGTTGTTTTGTACTGTTATCAATGACAAGCAGTTCTAAGTTGGTGTTCACGCATAATTCAATATCGTGCGACGACATTAAAACGACGAGTGGTTCCTCCTTGGTTAAATTGGACAGTGTAGTTAATAGCGATTTTCTATTTCCATAGTCAAGGAATGCAGTAGGCTCATCCAAAAGTAAAAAAACGGGAGACTGTGCAAGCGCTCGAGCCACAGCACACAGCTGACGTTCTCCGTCACTAAGTTGGGTCGTTAATGCTTGGGCTTTATGCGATATACCAACTCGATCAATGGATCGAGAGATAATAGCGTGATCATTCTGGTTAAGCGTACCCATGAAATTCGTATGAGGTGTTCGTCCTAACGCAACATACTCGTATACTGTTAAGTGATCAATCCCACGAAAATGGGCATCTACAAAGGCAATGCGTGTTGATTTTTCAGCGATTGTTAGTTTGGACAGTTCAATGCCATCTAATTCAATCTTTCCTTGCAGCAATGGTAAGTTTCCATGAATGGATTTCATAAAGGTTGACTTACCGGATCCATTCGCGCCAATTAACGCGTAAACGCGACCTTTTTCTAACGCGAGATTATCAATCGTTAAAAGCGCCTCATTGTAGCCCACTATAACCTTATCGAACCGGATCATTTTATACGCTTTAATAAGATGAGAATAACAAAAGGGGCACCTATGAAAGAGGTGATCGCATTTATTGGTAAGATAAATACAGGTTCTGCTATTTGAGAAAGGCTATCAACCAACACCAAAAAAAGTGATCCAAAAAGTGCTGATCCAATGATGAGTGTAAGATGGTTCTGGGTGTTGAATACCATTCTAGTAACATTGGGTATTGCTAATCCAACAAAGGCAATCGGTCCGCAATACGCAGTGATTACACTAGCAAGTAAAATGGATATTCCAATTAAAACTACCCGAATTAGTTTGACATTTACACCTAATAATTGAGCGGCATCTTCACCAAGCAAAAGCACATTTAGTGGTTTCGCTGCCAATAGGGAACCACCAATTCCAAGCAATATCAATAATGTTAGTCCACCGAGTTGATCAAAAGACACGTGTTGTAATGAACCTAATGTCCACATGGTAAACTGTTTTAGTCCCGAATCTGAGCCTAATGATTGTAAGACGGATATTACCGCACTACTGAAGCTGGCGATCATTAAACCGATGAGTAGCAAAGAGACTGAGGAAGTAATCCTTGTCGATAGCAGCAAAATAATCATACCTGTCGCAATTCCACCGATGAGAGAAGCAGAGACAATACCAAGCTGACTAATGAAAAATGTTGATCCCGTTAACGTGAGTAACGCAACCATTAAACTTGCCCCAGAATTAATACCTAGAACATAAGGTCCTGCCAGCGGATTTCTGAAGAGCGTTTGCATGATCAAGCCTGAAATCGACAATGCGGCTCCACTTAGCAGCGCAGCAAGCAACCGTGGAATTCGTATTTCTCTTGCAATTAACTGAAATTGATTGTTGACATCAAAATCTACAAGAGCAGAATAATAATCAGTTAACGTGAGATCAAATTGGCCTGAAAACAAGTGCAACACACAACTTGCTATTAATAGAAAAGCAATGATGAGTAACCGTATTCCTCTTTTGGTGCGCTGCATTTAATTGGTAACCTTTTGATAAAAATACAACTTCTCTTTTCCCTTGGAATAAAAAATTTGTATAAAATCGGAAAGCACTTTGTCTGGTTCAATTGCCGCTAATTCCCAATATTTATTCATCGCTTGACTGTAGCAAAAAACGTGTGTTGTTTTAACAGATGAAAACTGTCCAATTAACGGATGAATGGCTCTTAATCGGTTAAGTTCCGGTATACCTGGGTTTAACCAAAACTGTGTCGTTAAATTGTCTTTTATTACGCGTTCAAGGGAAAGACTTAGAGATCCAACTCCTTTTGTTGATGAATAACGGTAATTTGCTCCTGCGTCTTTTAAGAGTTGAGCGTGGTAGCTTTCGCCAGCAGGCGTATACCAAATGTCTCCGGTAACGTTGCCGCAAAATACAGTTGGACCTTTTCTTTTGCTGTAGTCTTTTTTTAATTGATTGTAGCGTATTTCAAGCTGCTTAAAATAGTCAATAGCCTCATCTTGCTTACCAACTAGATAGCCTATGAATTTAATCCATTCTGCTTTTCCAAGTGGATGATTCTCTTTCCAATCAAAAATAGGAATGGGTTTAATACCTGCTTTTCTTACTACTTCAGCATGTGGAAATTCACCTGAGAATCCACTAAATACAACCGCTTTAGCTGATGATTTAAGTAGCCGTTCGATTGATATATTATCTAGTTGACCAATAACAAGGGATTTTCCATTTTTCACTTGTGATCTCAACGTTGGACTGAAAATGTAGCGTTCATCCGCAATGGCTTTTACTGCTGATATAGCTCCTAATTTTTCCAACATACCAATTTGAGTAGCACTCAGTATGCTTAAATCTTGAATCGGCACTTTTAAGTAGGTGTAGTTTTTCGGGGCAATAGTTGATTGTGTGGAGAGAAAGAATTTAAAGGTGTCTTTTTGTTCCGGTTGAATAAGGTGCACTTTCACGCCATTCGATACGCTATCTATTTCCAAGCAATTCGCGTAACGAATGAAACCTGTCGAATTTCGGATGGCAATTTCCTTTCTTGCCTCACTTGAACAGCTGAGGATAGTCCAAGTACAAATTATAAGGTAGAAAAAGGCACGAAAGCAACTATACCAAACAAAAAAAATCCCGGATAAACCGGGATTTAAGAAATATGTTTTTAGGTGATTATTCACCAACTACTTCAAATTTGAATACTGGCTTAACACCTTTGTGTAGGTTCGCCTCAGCTTCATACGTTCCAACTTCTTTAATTGGTTCGTCTTTGATCTTAAGTGATTTACGGTCCACATCGTACCCTGCTTTTTTAAGGGCTTCAGACAACTGAACCGTATTGACAGAACCGAATATTTTACCGTTCTCACCAGCTTTGGTGCTGATGGTTACTGTCAAGTCAGCTAATTTAGCTGCCAATTCTTGAGCTTCAGCTACCAATTTCGATTCTTTGTGCGCTTTTTGCTTCATTACCTCTGCATGTGCTTTTTTAGCAGATGCAGTAGCAAGAACAGCGTATCCTTGTGGGATTAAAAAGTTACGACCGTATCCAGGCTTTACCGTAACGATCTCGTTGGCATAACCAAGCTTATCTACGTTTTTCTTTAAAATGACTTCCATTTTTACAATTTTATCCTGTTGAACAATCGGCTTATTTTAACATATCACCAACGTAAGGCAACACAGCAATGTGACGAGCACGTTTAATTGCTTTGTTTACTTTCTTCTGAAACTTCGCAGAAGTTCCGGTGATGCGACGAGGAAGAATTTTTCCTTGTTCGTTCACTAACTTCAACAGAAAGTTGGCGTCCTTGTAGTCAATGAATTTAATGCCGCTTTTCTTGAATCGGCAATATTTATCCTTTCTTATCTCAATGTTGATCGGAGTAAGGTAGCGAATATCGTTTTGTGACATAATACTTCGTTTAAAGTGATTAAATTAAGCTTCAACTGGTTTAGCCTGACCCATTTTAGATCGACGCTTTTCAGCATAAGCAAGGTGATCTTTTTCCATTTTAACGGTTAAGAAACGCATGATGCGCTCGTCACGTTTCATAGACAATTCCAGATCAGCCACAGCCTTTCCTTCAGCTTCGAACTCAACAAGGAAATAAAATCCAGTTGATTTTTTTTGAATTGGATACGCAAGTTTGCGCAATCCCCAACTCTCAGAGTGCTTTACTTTTCCACCCAATGACGAAATTTCGCCCTCGAATTTCTGCACTGCTTCCTTTGCCTGATCCTCAGACAAAACGGGAGTTAAAATGAAAACAGTTTCGTAAGAATTCATATTGAACTTGTTAATTAATAAAATTTTAAGGGTGCAAAGATAGTCAAAACTTTAGAAAAAACAAGGAATTAGGTAAATCCTGAGGTGAATGTACCTTATCAGTAGCGTCTAAATTGGAATTTCTCTCAATTTTCAAGTCATTTTACTGATTTTATGGTTGATCGATCAATGTCTTTTTACTAATTTCACCCCGCAAAATAGTTACTTAAACAATACATTCATACCATGGTTTTTGACTTAGACATGATCAAAGCGGTATATGCCCGATTCCCGGAGCGTATTGAAGCTGCGCGTGCAGTGGTGGGCAAACCACTTACTCTTTCTGAAAAAATTCTTTATGCTCACTTGTGGGACGGCAATGCGAATCAGTCGTTTGAGCGCGGAAAATCTTACGTGGATTTCGCTCCTGATCGCGTGGCTATGCAAGATGCAACTGCACAAATGGCGTTACTCCAGTTCATGCAGGCAGGTAAAAAGAAAGTAGCGGTTCCATCTACAGTACACGCTGATCACCTTATCCAAGCAAAACTTGGTGCAGACAAAGATTTACAAGAATCACTGAACCAAAACAATGAGGTGTTTAACTTTTTATCATCGATTTCAACGAAATATGGTATCGGTTTCTGGAAGCCAGGAGCGGGTATTATTCACCAAGTCGTATTAGAAAATTATGCGTTCCCAGGCGGTATGATGATTGGGACTGATTCGCACACTGTTAATGCCGGTGGATTAGGAATGGTTGCAATCGGTGTCGGTGGTGCTGATGCTGTTGATGTCATGGCTGGTATGGCATGGGAATTAAAGTTTCCGAAACTAATAGGAGTCAAATTAACCGGTAAATTGAATGGTTGGACATCTGCCAAAGATGTGATCCTTAAAGTGGCTGATATCCTTACTGTGAAAGGTGGAACAGGTGCAATCGTAGAATATTTTGGCGATGGCGCTATTTCTCTTTCTTGTACTGGAAAAGGAACTATTTGTAACATGGGTGCAGAAATAGGTGCTACAACATCTACTTTCGGTTACGACGATTCAATGCGCCGCTACCTAACGGCAACCGGACGAAAAGAAGTAGTTGAGGCAGCAGATAAAATTGCTGAACATTTAACTGGTGACGCAGAAGTGTATGCCAACCCTGAAAAATACTTTGATCAGGTGATTGAAATCAATCTGACTGACCTTGAACCACATATTAATGGGCCATTTACTCCAGACCGCGGAACGCCTGTGTCACGCATGCGCAAAGAGGCTGAAACGAACGAATGGCCAATGAAAGTGGAATGGGGCTTGATCGGTTCATGTACCAACTCTTCGTATGAAGACATGGCGCGTGCTGCTTCAATCGTTGAACAAGCGGTTGCTCATGGTATACAACCAAAAGCAGAGTTTGGCATCAATCCCGGTTCTGAACAAGTGCGTTATACAATCGAAAGAGATGGTATCATTTCGACTTTCGAGAAAATGGGTACAAAAGTGTTTACAAACGCATGTGGACCATGTATCGGTCAGTGGGATCGTGAAGGTGCTGAAAAGCAAGAGAAAAATACGATCGTCCACTCGTTTAACCGGAACTTCTCGAAACGAGCAGACGGTAATCCGAATACACATGCATTTGTAACATCTCCTGAAATGGTAGCTGCGTTGGCGATTGCTGGCGATCTTGGTTTCAATCCACTAACAGATTACCTGACAAACGATAAGGGAGAAAAAATTAAACTACAGCCGCCTCATGGGGATGAATTGCCAACG
>CANHQC010000003.1 GCA_947462695.1 Flavobacteriales bacterium
GCAACTGCTTTCAAGTCGTCCGGCTGTTGAACGTGATCGATTGAAAACTTCTTGTACTCTTGATAATAAGCCGGTTCGCGGTATTCACGCTCATATTGAGGCGCTCCCCCACCAAGTACCAATGATTCGGCAGGCACATCACCTACTAACTCACCATTCATGTAGTAACGAACTCTTTCTGTATCTGTAACTACGCCGATTTCTTCTGCATGCAAATCCCATTTGTCGAAAATTTGCTTCACCACAGACTCCTGACCTTTTTGAACAACTACTAACATGCGTTCTTGTGATTCAGAAAGCAAAATTTCATACGGAAGCATATGTTCCTGACGTGTAGGGACACGATCAAGGTGAATTTCCATACCTACTTTTCCTGCCGCACTCATCTCACACGTTGAACAAGTGATACCTGCAGCTCCCATGTCCTGCATGCCTCGAATCGCATCGGTTTGTGCAAGTTCCATCGTTGCTTCAAGCAGTAATTTCTCCATAAATGGATCACCTACCTGCACAGAAGGAAGGTCATTTGCAGAGTCTTCTGTTATATCTTTTGATGCAAATGCCGCACCTGCAATACCATCCTTTCCTGTTGAGGAACCGACAATAAACACAGGATTTCCAACTCCGGTAGCTTTTGCACTAATGATTTTTTTCGTATCAATAATTCCAGCAGAGAACGCATTCACAAGCGGATTGGTATTGAAAGAATCATCAAAGAAAACTTCACCCCCTACGATTGGAATTCCAAATGCATTACCATAATCACCGATTCCTTTTGACACGCCTTTAACTAACCATTTCGTGCGGTCATTTTCGATGTTTCCAAATCGAAGTGAGTTCAATTGAGCAATTGGCCGTGCACCCATTGTAAAAATATCGCGATTGATCCCTCCTACTCCGGTTGCAGCTCCTTGATACGGCTCCAAAGCACTCGGGTGATTGTGTGACTCAATTTTAAACACACACCCTAAACCATCGCCAATATCCACTAATCCAGCATTCTCTTCACCTGCTTTTACCAGCATGTGTGGACCATCTTTCGGTAATTTCTTTAACCATAAAATGGAATTCTTATACGAGCAGTGTTCAGACCACATAACCGAGTAAACGGCTGTTTCTGTGAAATTTGGAGTCCTTCCTAATACCTGTTTGATCATTTCAAACTCATCTTCTCTCAACCCCAAATCCAGGGCCTGTTCTAATGTAGCTTCTTGCTGTAACGAACTTTCCATGCTTTAATTTATGATGGACAAATGTACTGAAAAATAGCGTGTAATTTTGACGCATTAGCACAATGAATCAACGGAGTTATTGACATTAATTATTCTCCAATTTTCACACGCAACCCAAAACTTGAACTGAACACCCAATTCGTGACATTAGTTGCAGGTCGAGCATCATAAAACGTATTGAACTCAAACCTGAAATCTAAGCGCTTCATCACATTGAAAGAAAGCGTATACTGTCCCATAAATCGGTAATCCTTGAAATCCTCAAATAAGGGTTGAAAATACGTCACACCCGTAAAAGAGAATCCCTGTTTAGGGTTCAGAAACCACGAAAGGTAATTACTCCACCGAATGTCTTCGATAATAATTCCAGAAGACTGAATGTCCTCATACTCATATAACGCAGAGGTACCTGCAAAAACGCGGTATCCCTTTTTATCCATCGCTTTTACTCGAAGCCCGGTTCCTAACAACGCTCTTAATCGCTGATCAAGTAATTGATTGTATTGCACCTGACTATAACTTTCCCATTTCCACGGACTTTTTTTCTCTGCATTCTTTTTGTTCAATCTGAACGCGTAACGAAAATGAGCCATTCCTGCATTTGCATAAACGCGATCTGCGCCTTTTGAGTAAAACCAATCTGTCAAAAAAAGGTAATAATGCCGCTTTGTTTTATATTGCACACGCGGACGAAAAGAGGCATTTAACAACAAATCCTTATTATCCACCAATGAGAATCCTGCGTCAAAAGCACCGCTCCAACCAAGTGTATCGTCGTAAATACGTCTGTTTTCTATGTTAACGACCTGACCTTTTACCGAAAAACATAAAATGCAACCCAGAAAAAAAAGCACGTTATTTTTGAGCATAGCGATAGAGTATGTAAGCAACCAATCCGAATAACACATTCGGAACCCATACAGCAATATTTGGAGGAAAACCAACATTCAAAGCAGCAACGGTAGTAACCTTCATGGCGAAAATGTACACAAAAATAATAGCTAACCCAAGCGCAATATTCACTCCAATCCCTCCTCTTTTTTTACGAGATGATACAGAAACACCAATAATCGTTAACACATAAGTAGCGAAAGGATATGATGTACGCTGATGTAATTCAATTTCATACATAGGCACATTTGCATTTCCTTTTTCCTTTTCTCGTTGAATAAACTTTTTTAATTCTTGATAGGTCATCGCTTCCGCAACATTGTCACGCTGCGCCATTTCATCTACCTGAAAATCAAATACAGTGTCCTTCTTCGCGCCTTCTACTATGCTGTCGTTCGGATAACCAATAAAACGCTCGTAATAATCCGTTAATTGCCAACGATTCGTTCCGGGATCATTCTTAGCTGTTCTTGCCTTAAGAAACGATACCATTCTACTATTTTTTTTATCCCATTTCTCTAGAACAAAATCATTAATAATGTTTTGATCGGAATAGAAAGTCGAAAAATAAACCACCTGATTACCCGGATATTCAGCATGATAGTCCTCTACTGACATCGCATCCCTATAGTACCGTTCTTCAAAATCAAGTCGCACCCTGTTTGATTTAGGCAAGACAAAATGATTCATTGTTAGTGAAAGCAACATCAATACTGTCGCGGCAATCATGTATGGTCGAATGAAACGCGTAAATGGTCGACCACTATTCCACATAGGAATGATCTCGGTATCTTGAGCCATTTTAGCAGTAAACCAAATGACGGATACAAATATGATCATAGAGGAAAATAAGTTGCCGTAATAAATAATAAAATTGAAGTAGTACTCCGTAATAATTGCAGAAACAGGCGCCTGATTATTAATGAATTCACTTAATCGCTCCGATAAATCAAACACCATTGCAAGCAACATAATGACACCAAGCATAAAAAAAAATGTGCTCAGAAACTTACGAATGATATACCAGTCAAGTATTTTTAGCATTTAGAGTCGATTACGCAATTTTGGTATCTGTTGGTCTTTCCATGATGAAAATGTTCCTGCCTTTATTTGCTCGCGTGCCTCTTTCATCAATTGAAGGTAAAAAGCAAGGTTATGAATGGTTGCGATTTGAATACCTAAATTTTCTTTTGATTGGATCAAATGACGTAAATAAGCTTTCGTATATACTTGATCAACAAAGGCTGTACCGTATGGATCAACAGGAGAAAAATCTTTGGCCCATTTCGCATTTTTGATATTTATAATTCCTTCTGATGTAAACAACATACCATGACGGGCGTTTCTGCTTGGCATGACGCAATCAAACATATCAACTCCCAATGCAATACACTCTAAAAGATTAACGGGTGTGCCAACCCCCATAAGGTAACGCGGTTTTTCTTTGGGCAAAACCCCACAAACCAATTCTGTCATCGCATACAATTCATCATCGGGCTCCCCAACTGACAATCCTCCAATGGCATTTCCAACAGCATCATGTGAAGCAATCGCCTCAGCCGACTCCAACCTCAAATCCTTATATACACTACCCTGTACAATTGGAAATAGCGCTTGTTCAAAACCATATTTCGGACTTGTTCTTTCAAATTGGTCAAAACAGCGTTGAAGCCAGCGATGCGTCATGTGCATTGATCGCTTAGCGTAGTTGTAATCACACGGATAGGGTGTACATTCATCAAACGCCATAATAATATCTGCACCAATACTGCGCTGGATATCAATGGCCTTTTCAGGAGTAAAAAAATGGTAGCTCCCATCGATATGCGATTGGAATTTAACGCCTTCCTCACGTATTTTTCGTGAACCCGATAATGAATACACTTGGTATCCCCCACTATCTGTAAGCATCGGGCGCTCCCAATTAATAAATTGATGTAATCCGCCGGCAGATTCTAACACTTCCAATCCAGGCCGCAAATACAAATGATAGGTATTCCCTAAAATGATTTGTGCTGCGATATCGTCTCTTAACTCTTGTTGATGCACACCCTTTACACTTCCGGCTGTTCCAACGGGCATAAAGATGGGAGTTTCAATTACGCCATGGTCAGTATGAAGCATTCCTGTTCGCGCATTCGATTTCGGGTCTGTCTGTTGGACTTCAAAGTGCATAAATTGTTGAAAAAATTAACGCTGCAAAGATACATCTATTTCATTTGTCACCCCATCTTTGCACTAAAGCTCTTAGACGGTATGCAGATTTGGCCAACATTTGAATGGGATTCTTCCGCTTACCTTTTTTTATTTTTCTGTTTTATCAGCTTAGTCCATCTTCTTTTTGTAGTGCTTGTTTACGGAAAACTTGCCTTCTTTAAGCAGAAAGAAAGCAACGAAGAATTGCGCCCGATAAGTGTAATTATAGCTGCTAGAAATGAATCCGATAACCTTTACGAAAACCTCCCGTTAATACTACAACAAGATTATCCACAGTTTGAAGTAATTGTCGTGAACAATCAATCCGTTGATGATTCCATGTATTTATTGAGTGCTTACCAGCAACAATACCCGAATCTGCGCGTAATCGATGTTGCAAAAAGCAAACACCTGTTACCAGGCAAGAAACTCCCAATTACGCTTGGTGTAAAAGGAGCAAAATATGAGCACCTTTTGTTAACAGATGCGGATTGCAAGCCTTCTTCCAATCAGTGGATTAGACAAATGTCATCCAACTTCGGTACTGAAAAAGAAATTGTGCTTGGTTATGCGCCTTATGAGAAGAAGAAGGGATTCTTAAATGCAATCGTTCGATTTGATGCCGCTTGGATAGGTGTACAGTACTTATCTATGGCATTAGCTGGCAATCCCTACATGGGCGTCGGACGGAATTTAGCCTACACGAAAAGCCTATTTGAACGAATTCGAGGTTTTAAATCTCATTATTCATTGCCCTCAGGAGATGATGACCTGTTTATTCAACAAGCTGCTCAAAACAAAAATCACGCTATTTGCATACATACAGATACCTACTGTTTTTCGCCTGCACCAATTGATTGGTCGAGTTATATTAGACAAAAAAGCCGGCATTACTCTGCGAGTGAGCACTACAAGGTTATTAAAAAAGCACTGTTAGGAATATATCCATTCACGCTGTTATTACTTTTAATTTCCTTCGTTCTTTTGTGCATAAATACTGAATTTCACTGGGTTAGTTCTGGCGTATTTTTCAGCGTAATAATGCTCAAATGGTGGATAGTTGGTCGATGTTTATCAAAACTAAACGAACATCGTTTTGCCTACACCTTTTTACTTTGGGATATTATTTTCGTTGTTTTTACACCCTTACTTTACTTTACAAGTGAACGAAAGGACAATAAACGATGGTAGAAACCGAACATTTATCGGATAAAGCGAAGCAGGATTTAGTACTTGTTGAAGCGGCTAAAAAAGGTGATCAAAGTGCTTATGCTGCGCTAATGGAACGCTACCGAGACTCCATCTATTTCATGATGTACAAAATGGTCAAGCATACGGATGATGCAGATGACCTGACTATCGAAGCATTCGGGAAGGCGTTTAGTCGACTAGATCAATATTCCCCAACATTTGCATTTTCTACTTGGTTGTTTAAAATCGCATCAAATAACTGCATCGATTTTATCCGGAAAAAACGGATTAAAGTAACATCAATGGATAGTGGCTTCACAAACGAAGACGGTGAAGTGCTCTACATTGACGCCCGTTCAAGCGGAAAAAATCCGGAGGAAACTGTTATACATGGGCAAAAAGTTGTGCACATGCGCATGCTTGTTAGCAAATTAAAACCGCGCTACAGAGAACTCGTTGAAAAACGCTACTTCGAAGAATTGAGCTACGAAGAAATCGCAGAGGAATTGAACCTGCCACTTGGTACTGTGAAAGCACAATTGTTCCGGGCTCGTGATTTCCTCGCGAACATGATGGAGAAAACAAAAGACAGTATTTGATTTTACACAATGACCGAGTCTAATTCAAGTGATTTCAATCTTATCACCAGGTATTTTCCTGAGTTAACAGAAAAGCAGCTAATACAACTCAACCAACTTTTACCGGTGTACAGTTTTTGGAATGACCAAATTAATGTCATTTCTCGTAAAGACATGTCGAACTTTTATGAACGTCATGTGCTTCATTCTCTGGGAATTGCGAAAATCCAACCTTTTCTTCCCTCATCACGTGTGTTAGATATTGGAACAGGTGGTGGTTTTCCGGGTATACCCCTTGCGATTTTATTTCCTGAAACCCAGTTCACACTTGTAGATTCCATCGGGAAAAAAATTAAAGTGGTGCAAGCAGTTGCCGATGAATTAGGATTAACTAACGTGACAGCCATTCACGAACGCGCAGAAAAAATTAAAGGTAAGTTTGACTTCATTGTTAGTCGAGCAGTTACCCAAATGCCGGATTTCCTTAAATGGACACACACCAAATTCGCTTCTAAATCGATACATGCCCTGCCTAATGGCGTTCTTTACCTTAAAGGCGGGGACTTAACTGAAGAGCTTTCAGCTGTCAAGCGACCGATCAGGCAATTTGAGCTGCATCCTATTTTTACAACCGATTTTTTTGAAACAAAAAAAGTGGTTTACGTCAACATGACAGGTAATTAAATCCGATTTGGCTGTATTTTGTTAACTTCGAATTCGAATGGATCCATCGGTAAAACGACATATAGCCAAAACCATTACTTGGAGAATTGTTGGTACAGTTGATACCATGCTGTTAGGCTGGTTAGTTTCAGGTGATATCAAAATTGGTTTATCGGTCGGTGGATTAGAACTCATTACAAAAATGGGATTGTACTACGTGCATGAACGAATATGGTACAAAAGCAATTTTGGCTTAATAAATAGAAGAAAAAACGAAGAGAGTTGAATGCTGACAATCTAACTAAGCATGATGGACAAATAACGCCTTTCGATCGCACAACTCGAAATGGTCATGACACCTGCGTCGTTTGGTTTACTGGACTTTCCGGAAGTGGGAAATCAACATTAGCTTTTGCACTTGAAGAAAAATTATTCTCAAAAGGAATTCAGGTCTTCACGTTAGACGGTGATGGTATACGTCTGGGATTAAACAATAACCTTGGCTTTGATAAAAACGACCGATCCGAGAATTTAAGGCGCATAGCCGAAGTGGCTAAATTGATGAATCAAGCAGGCGTAGTTGTTTTAGCCGCGTTCATCTCCCCTTTCGAAGCTGATCGCGAAATGATTAAACACATTGTTGGATCAGATAAATTTGTAGAGGTGTTTGTTTCAACTCCATTAGAAATTTGTGCAGAACGTGATCCGAAAGGTCTCTACAAAAAAGCGCTTGAAGGCACAATTCCTGATTTCACGGGAGTCAGCTCACCATATGAAGCTCCCTTAAATCCAGATATTAGCATCGATACCAGCAATACTTCAACAGTCGAGATCGTCAAAACTCTTGAAGAAATGGTGCTCAAAAAAATCAATTGAAATGACTAAGTTTTACCTCAATTACCTCGAAGAACTTGAAGCTGAAGCGATTTTTGTTTTAAGGGAAGTTGTAGCTCAATTTCAACGCCCTGTCATTTTATTTTCAGGTGGAAAAGATTCTATAGTAGTTACTCATCTCGCTAAGAAAGCATTCTTTCCAGCTAAAATTCCATTTCCTCTGTTACATGTTGATACGGGACATAATTTTTCTGAAACCATGACTTTCAGGGATCAATTAGTCGCTGAATTGGGACTAGAATTAATTATTGGATCAGTTCAAGAATCAATAAACCAGGGGAAAGTTCGAGAGGAACAAGGAAAACATGCTTCCCGTAATGAGCTTCAAATAACCACCTTACTGGACACGATCGAAAGAGAACAAATCGACTGTGCAATTGGCGGCGGACGCAGAGATGAAGAAAAAGCCAGAGCAAAAGAACGTTTTTTTTCTCACCGCGATGATTTCGGTCAATGGGACCCAAAGAATCAACGACCTGAGCTATGGAACTTATTTAATGGGAATTACCATAAAGGCGAACATTTCCGTGTATTTCCGATTAGCAATTGGACAGAAATGGATGTATGGAATTACATTCTTAAAGAAAATATTCAAATCCCAAGTCTCTATTTTGCACATGACCGAGAAGTAGTTTGGCGGAATGAATCATGGATTCCTGTTTCCGAATTCATTGAGCTCGAAGAAAATGAGAAAGTGGTAACTAAGAAAATACGGTTCCGCACACTTGGTGACATAACCATAACAGGTGGAATTGAATCAACGGCAGATTCTTTAGAATCAATTGCACTGGAAGTGGCATCGATGCGCCAAACTGAAAGGGGAAATCGCGCAGACGATAAACGTTCAGAAACGTCTATGGAAGATCGGAAAAAACAAGGGTATTTTTAAACTAACGAAATGGAGATTTCAACCAATCAATTGCTTCGATTCACCACTGCTGGCAACGTAGATGATGGAAAAAGTACACTTATCGGGAGACTACTGTATGACTCAAAATCCATCTTTGAAGATCAGCTTCAGGCAGTCGCAACTACTAGCAAACGCCGCGGCATTGATGGTGTAGACTTAGCACTTTTCACTGACGGTTTAAAAGACGAAAGGGAACAAGGAATTACCATTGATGTGGCTTACCGCTACTTTACCACTCCTAAACGAAAATTCATTATTGCAGATACGCCTGGTCACATACAATACACGCGAAACATGGTGACTGGCGCATCTACTGCTAATGCCGCAATTGTCCTTATAGACGCACGAAAAGGTGTAACCGAACAAACCAGGAGACATTCGTTTATCGCTTCCTTACTTCATATTCCTCATTTAATTGTTTGCGTTAACAAAATGGATCTTGTTGAATATAACCAAGAAGTGTATGCAAGAATAGTAGAGGAATTCGAAGCGGTTGCGTCAAAATTGGTCATTAAAGACATTCGTTTCATTCCGATTAGCGCATTGAATGGTGACAATGTGGTCAATACATCCAAGATAATGACATGGTACACCGGAGCTCCTTTATTGGACGAATTGGAAAATCTGCATATTTCGTCTGATTACAACAAAATTGACGCCCGTTTCCCCGTTCAAACAATTATTCGCCCGCAATCAACAACGTATCGAGATTTCCGCGGTTATGCTGGTCGATTGATGAGCGGTATTTTACGTCCTGGAGACGAAATAACCATTTTACCAAGTGGCTTACAATCCAAAATTAAATCAATTCAACTCCATAATCAGGAGCTTTCGGAAGCGTTCGCACCGATGTCAGTTACGGTTACGATTGAAGACGATATTGATGTCAGTAGAGGTGACATGATTGTAAGACGAAATAATTTACCAGAACAAGCACAAAACTTCGATGCAATGATTTGTTGGCTATCCAGTCAGCCTGCTCAAGTTGGAGGCAAATATAGCATCATGCATACCTCAAATTCAACCAAAGCCATTGTTCAATCTGTTGTCTATACCATAGACATGGAAACCCTAGAGCGATCAACGGAAAAATTGAATCTAACCATGAATGCAATTGGTAGAATCCGCATTAAAACAGCCAAACCTCTAATGATTGATGCGTACAGAGACAATCGACACACAGGGAATTTTATATTAATTGATGACGCTACCAATGAAACTGTAGCAGCAGGAATGATAGTATGATGAACGACCAACTTATTCAATTAGCTATTTCAACAGCAATAGAGGCCGGAAATGGAATTCTAGAGGTGTACAATTCCGAAGAATTTGGCATTGTATCAAAAGCTGACGACTCCCCGTTAACAAAGGCAGATATCCTCTCGCATGACATAATAATGAAGGGATTAATTGAAACAGGTATCCCCATTCTATCAGAGGAAGGAGCATCCATTGACTACGAAGAGCGGAATAAATGGCCTTTGTTATGGATTGTTGATCCAATTGATGGCACTAAAGAATTCATTAAACGTAATGGTGAATTCACTGTGAATATTGCGTTAATTGAAAACCAAATCCCCATTCTTGGAATTGTTTATGTACCCGTTTCAGGATTGCTTTTTTGGGGTGCGAAAAATTACGGTTCATTTTCATACTTAATATCGAATCAAACACCTCATTTTTCGATAGATCCGAAATACAAACTTCCAAATAAATCAGATCGAAAAATCTACACGGTAGTTGCGAGCAGATCGCATTTATCGAAAGAAACGGCCGATTTCATCTTGGAAAAAGAAAAAGAATACGGGCAGATTGAAACGCTATCCAAAGGATCTTCCCTAAAGCTATGTATGGTAGCAGAGGGGTCAGCAGATTGTTACCCGCGATTTGCACCTACAATGGAATGGGACACTGCAGCAGGTCATGGCGTATGCAAATATGCTGGATGCACTGTTATGGATTGGGAAACAAAAAAGGAAATGATTTACAACCGAAAAGAACTACTCAACAACTGGTTTTTGGTAGAAAGAAACTAGTTCGATAAACGGTATTTCTTGAAAAACGCGTCCCAATTCCAAATAAAATTGGACATCACCTCATCCATTCGTTTTAAGAAAAGAGGATTTGGCGCTTGCATTCGCTTAAAGTATTCATCCTGAAAGTCGTTTAAGCTGTATTTAAAAAATAGCGCTTTTGACATCCCGTAAATCATATTCTTAGATGGGTGATTTACACGACTAATAAAGGACTGGTAATCACGAATCAATTTGGTGAAATCGGCAACTGACATGTCGTAAATCTTTGCCAGTTTATCAAAAACGAGTTTTTCAACGCGACCTGCTTGCTCTGGATCAAAGGTGCTTTCTAAAAAAGAAAGGTTTCCAACAACCACAATTAATCCAAATTCTCCATTTTGGTTTTCTGCTATTTCAGGTGAAGACACAAAAGCCACATCTTCATTTATCATCTGAGCAACTTCTTTAAAACCATTATCCACCGTATCAAATATGGCGTTAATAAAAATATTCGCCACTTGATCGTCAGATAATTTTCGTTTCAGAATAGTGCTGAGCATTGAAAATAGTTTGTTGTTGTTTGCTATTTACAAAAATAAAGAAGTGTTCATGCTGTGGGTGATTGGTATTACATTGGTTATCAACGAAGTTTTCAACAGTTCCATAATTCAAAAAAAACGCCGTAATTTGTAGCAAGAACCTACCCAATGGATTTAGAAAATGGACTGTCATCGCAACAAGTTGAAAAACAACGCGAAAAATACGGCTTTAACGAACTAGAAAAAACCAAGAATAAAACTCTTTTTACGATCGTAATTGAGGTATTCAAAGAGCCCATGTTCCTGTTGCTGCTTGCGTGCGGGGTACTGTATGTCATACTTGGTGATTACCGGGAAGGAATCGTATTATTGTCTACCATTCTCATTATGATTGGGATGACAATTTTCCAACATCGAAAAACACAACAAGCCCTTGAAGCCCTTAAACAATTGGCTTCTCCTCGGGCTATGGTTTTGAGAAATAGAGAACACATTAGAATACCAGGACGAGAGGTTGTACCTAACGACATCATTATTCTGAACGAAGGCGACCGAATTCCTGCTGATGGCATTCTTATTGACGGTTCTGCTATACACGTCGACGAATCTATGTTAACAGGGGAATCCATTCCTGTCATACGCACAAAAACAGAAAATCAAAACGAACTCAAGGCAGCTACATTAGTCACTCAAGGATCATGCATGATGTTGGTTAACTCAATTGGAAGTTCGACGCAATTCGGGAAAATAGGGCAATCGCTCGGTAAGATTCAAGAAGAAACGACTCCGCTACAAAAAGAGATGGCTGTTTTTATTCGGCAAATCGGGATCATTGGTTTGCTGCTGTGTTTGTCAGTCATGGTGCTCTTTTACTTTACACGTGGTGACATTATTTCGTCTATTCTTTCAGGTTTATCAGCTGCAATGGCCATATTACCGGAGGAATTCCCACTGGTACTAACTGTTTTTCTGGCATTAGGCGCATGGCGTATGTCAAAGAAAAATGTGCTAACCCGAAAATCGTCTGCAATTGAAACATTAGGTTCATCAACAGTGCTTTGCAGTGATAAAACAGGGACGATCACTCAAAACAAAATGCACGTCGAAGCCGTTTGGCATAATGGAAAATGGGCTGGCATTGAAGAAGCCATTATCGAATTTAAGCATGCACTCACGATTGGTCGGTTAGCAACCACTTCAACGGGAAATGACCCCATGGATCTCGCCGTAATTCGCGCTACTAATGACCTTACTGATGATAAAACGATGTATTCATGCCTAAAAACACTGCCGTTTTCTCATCAATATATGGCGGTGACGTCATTTTATCAACTACCAGATGGTAAGGTTCTCATTGCCTCAAAAGGTGCTCCTGAACAAATTTTTAATCAATGCAAGCTCGATTCAGTAAGTCGAAGCAAGCTGGCTTCAATCCTGGAAGAAAAAGCAGCTGAAGGTTACCGGATTATTGCTCTCGCCTCTGCGCGAATTGAGGAATCCGAAATCTCGAAAGAGCTAACTCATATCCCATTTACTTTTGAAGGTTTTCTTGCCCTTGCCGATCCCATTCGACCTGAAGTCCCCGAAGCCATAACTCAATGCCTTTCGGCGGGTGTAAAGGTCATCATGATAACTGGTGATTTTCCTGAAACCGCTCGTTCTATTGGTAAGCAAATTGGCCTTGCCACCTCAACGATCATTACAGGAGACGAACTGAATACAATGAATGACATGGAATTACGCAGTAAACTATCTTCTACCTCCATCCTTGCGCGCATCAAACCTGACCAAAAACTGCGGATCGTTGAAGCATTAAAGGAAAATGGTGAAATTGTTGCTATGACCGGTGATGGTGTTAATGATGCACCTGCTTTAAAAGCAGCTCATATAGGTATTGCTATGGGACAAAAAGGAACAGATGTCGCGCGAGAAGCCTCTTCAATCGTCCTTCTTGACGATAATTTCAGTTCTATTGTTTCAGCTATTCGGATGGGAAGAAAACTATTTGACAACTTGCAAAAAGCCATGTCATATATCATTGCTGTCCATATACCAATCATTGGATTGACATTATTACCCGCATTTATTCCTGCCCTACCAGTATTTCTTCTTCCCTTGCATATTGTCTTTATGGAACTGATCATTGACCCTGTTTGCTCAGTGGTATTCGAATCGGAGGAAGAAGAGGAAGGCATAATGGATCGGCCACCTAGAAATCCAGCGCATCGTTTCTTTGGTATGAATGCCATATTGCGCAGCTCATTACACGGCTTCTTTCTTTTTGCAATGGTCTTTTGTGTCTATTTTATCTCGCTAAAAGAAGGTCATACGGAGGAGGAATGCAGAGCAATCACCTTTTCTGCCTTGATCATAGGCAACATTACGCTCATTATCTCTAAATTATCAAGAACCAAGTTCTTTTATGCCACGTTATTTAGCCATAACTGGCGAATGAAACTGCTGATTTCTACAGCACTTATTGCGATAGTAATTATTCTCAACACGCCATCAATCGCCCAACTATTTAGCATGAGATCTCCTGGATGGAGTCATTTAATTATCTCGCTGATTGGGGGAATTAGTTTACTTCTTGTCTTGGAAATTGGAAAGAAATTTTTTACCTACTTCAGTCCTGTAAAAGTTCGATAATTGGTTGGCCAGTCATCGAACCGTTTCGCTGAATAAAAAAGAGTTGGCTCAATGTAGCAGCGATATCAGTAATTTCAACTCTACGGTGAATGGACTGTGGCTTGATTTGTTTTCCATACCACAATAAAGGAACTTGCGTATCGTAATTAAATGCCGAACCATGACTTGTGCCTCTTTTGGACGATTCTGATTCAACAGATTTTGGTAAATACCCTGATTCGAGAATAAAAATCACATCGCCACTTCTTTTGTAATCATACCCGTTTTTAATCATGTCTTTCCATTCTTCATCCACTGAAAATGACAATAGCTCATCGGCAGTGTAAACCGCTTTTACACCATCCCAATTGCGAATTACATCTGCAACAAACAATTGAACTTCTCTTGGGAATATGCCAAGTGAGTCCATTTTTGGTCGGTCAAGGTAAATATTCAGGTTATCCTCTCCTATAAATAAATCTGCACCGAAGGCTTGCGAAATAGACTTACGCAGACTATTTAGTCGGTCGTTCAAGTAAAAATATCCTCCCGGTAATTTTTGATCTACAAGGTGCTGCGGAACAGGCACAACTGCATGATCCGCTGTTACGAAGAAAACGTAATCCTTTTTGCCAATTTCTTTATCGAGGTAATTTAGCATACGTTCAATCTCTAAATCTAACCGCAAATAAACATCCTCGATTTCAACAGAATAAGGACCAAATGCATGCCCAACTATATCTGGTGTTGAAAAACTCACACACAACATGTCGGTTTGATTGTCTTGACCAAGGTTTTCAGCTGTAATCGATCGCAAAGCAAAATCTGCCAAGTACGTATTCGAAAATGGCGTAACGGTAAACAATTCAAACGGGCTCACAACCTTGCTCATTTCCTTTAAATTGTATGGAAACGTTGGAGATGTTTTCCCACCAATACGTTGCTCATATGGTGAGTTATCGGGCTGACTCTCTGTATACTGTTCAATTGGAAGAAGTGGTTCCCAAGTCTTCTCCATTGACGATTTAACGTAGTTTGTTTCATTAAACTGCTTAACCCAACTCGGTAAATCAGGCTTAAAAAAAGAACTTGTAATAAATTGACCAGATGAATAATCGTACCAATAAGAACCATCACTCAAATGTCCCCCGGGAAGAATTGCCCCCCGGTCTTTGATCGACATCGAAATTACTTTCGCTGTTGGATAGGTCATTTTTAATTGATCTGTAACCGTATGTGTCTTCAAAAAATGTGGCGAACATTGACCTCCGGTAGAGGTTGAACCAACTGTTTTCATCTGATCGTCTTGAACACAATTGACCGAAGCACCACTTACCCGATCAATCCAATCATTTGCTACAATACCGTGATTTGCAGGAGTTGTACCGGTGTAAATAGACGCATGTCCAGGTCCTGTATATGTTGGCACATAGTTGTAATGTGTATTTCGGCAATTAGCGCCATTTTTCATCAACCGTTTAAACCCACCTTTAGAGAATTTATCAGCATAACGGTAGAGGTAATCGTAACACATTTGATCAACAACAATTCCAACTACAAGTTTGGGCGATTGTTGCTGCTGAGCTGTAGCATTCAATGCAACAATTGAAGCTAAAAGAAAAAGTATACTTTTCATGTTGTTTATGGTCGTTCGTTCAAAAATAAGCAATCTCTAATTAGCCTTGTTGGTTGAACCATTAACTTTGTGAAAACAAAAGAAGCTTTTTATGTTAGGCTTGAAATTACCGACCGACCCAAGATGGGTGAATATTGTTGAACGAAACATCGAAGAAATTCTTACTGATCACGCCTATTGTGAACAAAAGGCAGCCAGTAACGCCATTTCAATGATCATTCAGTACCCCCATTTCCCAGACCTTGTTGAAGCGATGGTGGCTATTAGCCAGGAGGAGATGGAACACTTTGGAATGGTGCATCAAAAAATGATGGAACGAGGAATGAATCTTGGTTTTGAACGAAAAGACCCCTATGTAAATGACTTAGCCGAATACCTACGGAAAAACAAAAGTGGTGGACCTAAAGCAAGTCATTTTGTGAATCAGATGTTATTTGCTGCTATGATTGAAGCACGCAGTTGTGAACGATTCAAATTATTATCTGAGGAAATCAACGATGACGACTTGCGCGAATTTTACAGATCGCTAATGGAAAGTGAAGCTCGCCATTACACCACTTTTCTCAGCTTCGCACGTAAATACGCAGAAGGAATCGATGTAGATGCACGTTGGCAAGAATTTCTTGCATTTGAAGCGTCATTGATGGAAAAATATGGTAAAACTGAAACCATGCACGGTTAATTATTACCAAACCGAACAAAGCCAAAAGTAAAGAGGCATTCCTAGCGTAATATTAAATGGGAATGTGATAGCTAACGCCATAGGAATGAAAATTCCATTATTCGCTTTGGGTACCGCAATTTTCATGGCAGCTGGAACGGCTATATAACTCGCACTTGCGGCTAAAATACTTAACATGAACCGATCACCAATATCGTGCGTGACAAATTGGCTCAACCAGGCAATCACAATACCATTCACCAAAGGAAAAGCAATTGCCATTACGATAGGAAACCAACCGAGTTGAATAAAATCCTTTATTTTCTTTCCACTTGAAATTCCCATATCGAGTAAGAAAAGTGCCATAAAGCCCTTAAATAAATCTGTCGTAAATGGTTTTATGCCCATGGCTTGCTCATCGCTTGCCAAATAACCAATAACTAAACTTCCAACAATGAGTAAGACACTTCCGTTTGTCAATGCATGATGAACAATCGATCTCATAGACATAGCCGGTTGATTTTCTCCTTGACTAAAGAATTTGATGAGTAAGACGCCAACTACAATAGCTGGGACCTCCATTAATGCCATTACCGCCACCATGTGACCGCCAAACTCCATGGCTTTAAATTCCAGAAATTCGGCTGAAGTTATAAAGGTGACTGCACTCACTGATCCGTATGCAGCAGCAATTGCCCCTGCATTTTCAATGCTCATTTTGCGTTTAAGAATAAAAAAGGAATACAATGGGATACACGTGGCCATTGCCATACCGAAAAGCGCAATAAGAACTACTTGCCATCCTATTTGAGCATGCGCTAACTCCTGACCGCCCTTAAATCCAATCGCAAACAATAAATAAAGCGAAATGAATTTCGATGAGTTGGAAGGGATTTCTAAGTCTGATTTTAAACGGACAGCCAAAATTCCAAGCACAAAAAACAATAATGCCGGATTGGTAAGGTTCTCTAAAATAAGTTGAAGATTCATTTTTCTTGGTGATTAAAAGGATACGGTTGACTTGCCCTATTTATTCGGTCATTAAGTGCTTTTCCTTGATTTTTATTTTCAACACGTTCAATAATGATCATGTCCAGTTCTAATTGATCCAATTCGTGCAGGAATTGGTAAAGATGACGTGCCGCTTGCTTCAAATCCCCTTTATCACTAAGCGCACGATAAGAAGCGTTTGGATAGATATCAACCTGAGGCAACAGCGTAATAATTCCAATTTTCTTGTTGAACGGAAGATCAGTACTGTGTAACTGGTCAACCCGGTAGCAAATCGTTCGCGGGGCATAATGAACGTGGTGCATGCCGGGAGCGCGTAATTCTTTTGTGGGAGCAGTAGTCACTTCAACTTCTCCTATTACTGATGTTATTTCTTCTATTGAAATCGCACCATGCCGTAAAATGATTGGCTTGTCACCATTAAACGCTACAATAGTTGATTCAATTCCAACAGTACATTGCCCACCGTCTAATACAAGTGGAATTCGGTCGTTTAATGACCGGACAACATGTCCTGCACACGTTGGACTAATATGTGTAAATGCGTTAGCACTAGGCGCGACGAGTGCAAAATCTATTTTTGACAATAATTCACTTAATATCGGATGATTCGGCATGCGTACTGCAACGGTATCAAGTCCGCCGGTAATTAATGTTGAAACTGCAGACTTCTTTGGAAGTACGAGTGTTAACGGACCCGGCCAAAACACCTCAATTAGTTGTTTCGCCTGTTGAGGCACATCTTCTGCCCAATTGTACAGGTCATTTCTTTTTCCAATGTGGACGATTAACGGGTGATCTGCTGGACGTTGCTTTGCCTCAAATACACTTTTCACCGCATCATCGTTTAACGCGTTTGCAGCCAAACCGTATACAGTTTCAGTTGGAACGGCAACTGGCAGGTTATCTTTCAATGCGGCGATCGCCTCTTCAATATCTTGGGTGATTCTAGCCATTTATCAAGGATTGCAATAAGAACAGAACTGAGGATCTTCAACTTGTTTTCCATTTGGAAAGGTAATAATGGACTGATGCTGGCAATGCACACATGTAATCTCTTTTAAAAGAATCGAGTCTGATGGCAATCCGCACAGCGCGCATGGCAGACCACCTTCAAGACGTTCTTCTCCAAATCCAGGTTTATGACAGCTTGGACAATAAGAAAGAAGTTTTGAACTTAATTTTTCAGCTGCCGAATAAATGTGCCTCATTCTCGTCGGATTGAACATCGCACGCATATCCGTTTCCAATGTACACCCATTTGAAGTCTCACTTAACACTTCAAAAAGCGATTGAAGAAGATCAGGGTTATCAATGCCCTTGTGAACTTTCGTCATTCCATCTGCCTTGAGGATTAAACCATGAGTTGGAAAGCCAACACCTTTAGCGAATAATTCAACATCCTCAAAAGTTGTGCAGTATTTTGATGAAAAATTGGTTTCTGTACTTAAAGAACTTATTGAAATCTCTATGTCCTGCTCACGATCTGAGAAAAGAATAATCTCTTCGTTAATTGGCAAAAACGGGATCATTGGATGAGGACCAAACGAACCCTCTGAAGCAATTGCTATCGTAGCATCGGTATTATCGAAAGCCAATTGACATTTCTTTCTGGCTGTTTCTAGAGGGGAATTAACGCGTTCAACTTCACCAGAAAAAGTTCCAAATTGATCGGTGTCAAAATTTGCAGAAATCCAATTTAAACCAAGGGAATGAAGAGCAGGTTTAATAACCGTTTCTTTTCCATGCATTGTACATACGACCGCCGTCTTATTCGTCCAAACCACGATTAATCCCCTTTTTCGTTGTTGATGTTATTCTCGTCTTCTATTGAATTACCAGATTCTAATGAAATATTTAATTCACACTTCACAGTAAGTAGCAAACCTGTTTTTTTTGCAAAATCAATTTCCTCTTTAATTGATTCTCGAAGCTGATTTAATTCAATTAACCGCTGTTTATGGTAAGCGTTTCTATCAATATCCTTTACCTCATTTGAGAACATTGCCAATTCATGGTAATGTATTTTATGCCGGATTAACGGAAGCAATACAGCTTGCGCTTGTTTGGCAGTATAAACACCATCGATTAAAAACATGAGAATAATTTTTGGCAAAATTGAGGGATATATTTCATTTATTTTTATTTATTTTATTGATGAAATACATAAGCATATGTTATGAATTACACACTTCACCAATTACAGGTTTATCTTAAAATAACCGAAACACAGAGTATTACAAAAGCTGCAGAAGAACTTCACCTATCACAACCAGCCGTATCTATACAACTTAAAAATTTTCAAGATCAATTTGATATTCCATTGACAGAGATTATCGGTAGAAGATTATATGTGACTGACTTTGGTAAAGAGGTCGCTGAATCGTGCAAACGCATTTTAAATGAGGTGCACCTACTCAATTATGAAA
>CANHQC010000004.1 GCA_947462695.1 Flavobacteriales bacterium
AAATTTTTTGCCAGTGAGTTGGAATTCAATCCGTTCGGATAAAAAAGTATTTACAGGTGAAAGTAATGTGAGAACGATGAACGTCAGTACTTGAATGAGAATGAACTGAATCAGATCGATAGGGGCAATGAGGATCCATGAGAGTGCCTTACCGATAAGCGGAATATTTTCAATAACTCGAATAACGTTTTCTAGTTGGTAAAGTACGAAATAGATATCCCAGAAAATCAATCCGAAGATTGCCCCTGGAATAAGGTATATGGCAATTTTGGGATCTTTCCCTTGCTTCAATGTGTAAACTACTGAATTTAGAAAAAGTTGAAATGCGTTTTTCATACCTACGAAAATAGCAAATTCATTGGTAAAAGTATTTTAGAAAGAGGTATGCAATTGAAGTGAATGCAAAAATACCAAGTATCCAGCCTGATTTAGCGGTATAGCCTTTTTTATAAAGGACTGCATAATTTATTGAACCACCAATGATTCCAAAAAGCGCAGAAAGTATGAGTAATTCCATTTTAAAATGGCATGTATTTTGAAATGTTCCTGTAAAACTAATGAAAGATGAGAAAACAAATCAAATGGATGCTATCGCTTTTAGTTGTGATCGCTGCAGTTAACACAAATGCGCAAACAACAATTCAGCAGAAAAAGAACGATTCAAAAATTGTTTTTAAGTTGAAACCTTCAATTGAAAAACGAATGAAACGAACGGAAAGGAGAAAAAGGCATGGAAACTTACCTGCTGAACACAAAACACCGACCGTGAACCGCAGAAGTAAAAGTAAGTAACAAAAAAGCTGTCAAGAAATTGACAGCTTTTTTGTTAGTCTTCAATTAAACCAAATTGTGCAAAGTGATGGCTAAAATGTTTTTTATGGAGTAAAATCCATAGATCATAGTTGAGGTGACCATAATACGGATGAAGTGCTGTTTTTTTCTCATCCTCTCCGTAATAGTCCTCGAAATCAATTAATTCTAATACTAATTCATCAATGGCTAGTGCCATTTCTTCATGTCTCAAAGGTGTATTCTCCGTGGCAAATGGGACTTCCACATTTTTCATCATCGGTTTGTCGGATCTTAAAAAATCTTGCATCCTACCAATTCGATCTTCTGGAATTTCCAAAGGAAAGCTTGATTTACCTGTGGATATGCGAACAGAGTCACTGAGGTGTTCAATCATTCGTTGGGCAGACATTTTACCCCATTTTGGCTGTGTTTCTTGATTTAATCGCTCAAGTTGTTGAATGATAAACTCAATGTCTAAATCGATAAAGTTCATGTTATTTATTTCCGACTAAGATACTAAGACTTTGCGGAACAACTTGAACATTGAGTTCATTGCGCACATCAAATGGTTCGCCATCGTAATGGGCCAAATTTTGAGAAAGTCTAATCCGTGCTTTTTCAAACGAGATGACTTCTGTGAATTTAGATTTGTGGCTGGTTCTACTAAAAAATCGGTAGATCAAACTCGGCAATGACCAGAAACGGAAGGGTTTAAGGAGGCACAATTCAATTTTACCATCTGTTACATCGGATGTTGGAGAAACAACAAAGCCGTTTCCAAATTCAGAAGAGTTGGCAATGGTGCACAATACCACAGGCATAGACTTGATTTGTCCATTCAGGTCAACTGAAATATTGATTGGATTATATTTCCAAAATTCACGGGAAATTAACTTTACATAACTCCAAAACCCACGTTTTTTATAGGTGTCAAATTTTTTAGCGATTAATGCGTCAAATCCATAACCGCCTATTCCAAGAAATGGTTTGTCGTTCACTAACACTGTATCCATTCGAATTGCCATCTGTTCATTGATGCATTGAATTGCTTTTGGAATGTTTACAGGAATGCCTAAATGCCTTGCCAATCCATTTCCTGAACCACAAGGAAGAATCGCCAGTTTTGTTGGTGATCCAATTAGTGCTGTACCTACCTCGTGCACAGATCCATCTCCTCCCACAGCACAAACGATATCTACTCCTTCGAGTGAAGCATCATAGGCAATTTTTTGAGCGTGTTTTTTGTATTCTGTGACGGCAATGTCGTAATCAAACAACGAGTGATCGAGGTGTTGTTCAATAAGATCAGGAAGATCACCTTTTTTGCCAACTCCTGAAATTGGATTGATTATAAATCGGATCTTTTGCTTCATTCTACCGTCATTTTATTACGGATCAAATCGCTGTTATACCTTTGAATCATTGACTTTATACGTTTTTCTAAACGGGTTTTAGTCTGGTGATTAATTGGTAATGGTTGACGACTTTCACCTTTTTTCGTGGCCACAACTTGCAAATTTCGTGCCTTTTCTTTGGTAAAGGTGATAAGTTGGTTAGAATGAAAATAATAGAGGGCACCTTCTAGAAACGTAACACCCTCACGATATGTTGAATTGAAATAAGAGTTTCCATAGGCGTAATAGGTTGTTTCAATGTTCAATAAATCTAACAATGTAGGTAAGATGTCGAGCTGCTGAAAAATAGCATGGCTTTCATTTTTTGGCAACCGTTTCTTTGGATCATAAAAAGCGATTGGAATGCGGTACATTTGATCTTTTTGACTGTAAAACGGATCTGATGTGGCAGGCGTATGATCTGCTACCAATACAAAAAGGGTATTGTTGTACCATGCCTGTTTTTTTGCGGTATCAAAAAATTTTCTCAGCGACATATCTCCGTAATGAATGGATTGATATATCGGATGAGGACCTTTTTTTAATTTGTTTTTCCACTTACTTGGGACATAGTAGGGGTGATGGGAAGAAAGTGTAAAGAGTGTTGCGAAAAAAGGTTGCGGTAGGGAAGTGATTTTTCGAGCAGTCCATGGATTAAAATACTCATCTAATATCCCCCAAGTTTTATCAAAATGCGCATCATTACCGTATTCAAAACGTCCGAAATAATGATCAAAACCGCATTGTTTTGCAAATGCATCAAACCGCATCGATCCGTTTGTAGCGCCATGATAAAATGCACTCGTGTAACCTGATTTTTTCAATAATTTTGGAAGTGCATCTAGGTCATTTGTTGCATATGGAGATGAGATGTAAGGATTGTCCATCAAGTTTGGAATTGATGCTAGAATAGCTGGAACAGCTTCTATTGATTTTTTACCGTTTGCAATCCCCATGTCAAAAGTCAAGCTATTGGATAATATAGAATCAAAAAAAGGCGTGTAACCTCGGTTTTCTTTATTAAAGAATCCCACATACTCATTTCCAAAACTTTCGAGAATGATGACTACCACATTTGTTTTATCAGGCAGCAATAGAGCTGGAGAACTTTTTTTAATAGGATTGAAGTATTCTTGAGCGACTTTGTCAGTGAAATAGTGCTTTTCCTCAAGTTGATCTTTACCAATCGATTTAATCATGGTGAATGGGGTGTTCAATACTAATCCAGAAACCTCTGGGTTCGCCAATTGAGTCACTTCCATCACACCTGAAGGTTTGAGTTGCATTCCACCTCTTCCGCTTACGATCATCAACGGAATTAAAATGACCAACATGAACAGGTTTGACCCAAGCTTTTCCTCTTTATAATGGGTGATAATTGACAGTTTGTTCCATAGATAAACTGAAACCCAAACAATTCCAATGAATAGGAGAATGATTAACCAAAAATCTACAATAAACGTAGTTAAGAGTTGACTCAAATCGTTACCCGCACCAAGAATCGTAAATAAATCAGCGGTAGAACGCTTATTGGTGTATTGAAAGTACTCAACGTCCATAAGGTTTAGTGCTGCGAAAAAAGTGTTGAACAGAATGAAAACACCTCCAAGAATGGCGTGTTTTAATTTATACAACCGTCCAAATGGAATGCCGTAAATCAAAACAAATGGAATAAAACACAGGCATATCGTCATCCAATCGATCCAAGATCCCACAAAAAAATCAGTAACTTTTATAGTTGGAAAAGATGCATAATTAAAAATGAAAAAAACACACCTCTCCAGGTTCATAAGGATAAGGACAACCAAGAGTTGCTTGCCTAAACGTGAAAGAATTGTGATTAATCGTGATGCTGATGCCATAAGTCAAGTCAAAATTAGGAAATAATCAATTGAAGTTTCTAATATTGTGGATGACAACTTAAGTTGATGAAGTACACGATACGTATTAATTTATTTCTGCTGAGTATATTTTGTACTCACGACTCCTTTTCCCAGTTTGATCAAGCCTATCAATTGTACGACGCAAAAGGTAAGAAAATAGAAGCTCAACAAATCAAAAAAGAAGTGTTGAGTAGCGAAATCATCTTATTTGGAGAATACCATGACAATCCAATTAGTCACTGGTTGCAAGTTGAAGTAATGAATATTCTCCACGAGAAATACCAAGAACACGTGCAAATCGGTTTTGAAATGTTCGAACGGGACCAACAGCACCTTTTGGATGATTACGTTAGAGGAGTAATTGAAGAAAAACAATTCAAGGATTCATGCAGGCTGTGGCCCAATTATGATACAGATTATGCGCCAATCCTTGTATTTGCCAGAAAAAATAAATTAACAGCTCTTGCCACCAATATTCCTAGAAAATACGCCTCACTGTTGTTTAAAAAAGGTCGATCTTCATTGGATTCTCTTTCCAATACTGAAAAAGCATTTATGGCTCCAATTGATTTTAAAGTTGACACATCTTTATCGCAATATGCTCCATTAAAAGAAATGGAACAGCACATGGGAGGGAAACACATGCTGGAAGCTCAAGCAATTAAAGATGCGACAATGGCAGCATCAATCCTGAGTTATTGGAAGACAGGTAAAGTACTGTTGCATTTAAACGGTGCATATCATTCTGATTTTTATCAAGGAATTTTATGGTATATTAAACAATCTAATTCCGCTGTCAAGGTGCTAACGATTTCCACTGTAAGTCAAGCTCAGATTTCCAAGTTAGACAAAGAACATAGGGGAAGAGCAGATGTTATTATTTGCGTAAAAGAAAACATGACAAAAACACATTAAAATATGATGAAGGTAGTTTCACTTATACTATTTCTTGGGCTCTTTTCTTTTGTGACTGAAGCGCAGGTTGTTATTGGGGGTTCAGAAGAATCCAATAAAACTCAAGCAAAAAAAAAGGAAAAGCGTCAAAAAAAGGAAAGGTCATCAGTCGGTTTAGATGCTGCATCTTCGATCTATCTTGTCTCGAATTGGAGTATGAATAATAGGCAGTTGATAACGAATAAAGCGCCTTATGGAGATACACTTGGTTTTAGGGCAAATGAGACGTCAATGGGATCATGGTCATTTGCGCTCGGTATTCGCAATCGAATTACTCCGCGATTGTCGTGGGATGGAGGGGTGTCTTTCAATAGAAATGGGGAAAATTACTCTTTTGAGGAACAGGACACATCTTTTTCTTATTCAACTACTTATCAGTACATTGGGATGCCGTTTCGATTGAATTTTACGTTCGGAAAAACCGTTGAATTTTTTGGTGGTATTGGTGTGATGCCACAGTTGTTCTCGTCTTACCGACAGGAAGTAAAATGGCGTTCTGGCGATTCGAATGGTGGTGAGACACTTAAATCGAAACCCGGATATGCACCAAATTCATTTGTTTTGAGTGGATTGGTTAATTTAGGTGTTTGTTTACATTTTGAAAAAAATTGGTCACTGTTGGTCTCTCCTGAACTTCGCTATCAATTCACTTCGAGTTACAACAAACAAGACGATTTCGTCCATAAAAATCGTGCGTATGGAATCACATTTGGATTAATTCGAAGGCTCCAATGAAAATAAAAGATATTACACACTACCTTGAATCGCTTGCTCCTCTATCAAGTCAGGAGTCCTATGATAATTCAGGTTTACTTGTTGGAAATCAAGAGACGGATGTCACAGGTGTTTTGATTAGTTTAGATTGCACAGAAAAAATCGTTGAAGAGGCGAGAGAAAAAGGGTGTAATTTGATCATTTCGCATCACCCAATCATTTTTGGGGGATTGAAGAAATTAACCGGTCAAACGTATGTCGAACGTGTAGTAGAAAAAAGTATTCGGTATGGAATAGCGCTGTACGCCATACACACGAATTTAGATAACTACCAATACGGAGTCAATTTTAAAATTGGTGAGCGACTTGGTTTGAGTCAACTGAAAGTGCTTGCTCCAGCGCAAAACACATTGAATAAATTAGTTGTGTATGTGCCAATTTCGCACAAAGAGCTTGTTTTGAATGCACTGTTTTCGGCTGGCGCGGGTAAAATTGGCAATTACGATGAATGTTCCTTTTCGTCTGTCGGAACGGGTACCTTTAGGCCATTGTTGAATGCAGATCCAACTATTGGAGAATTGAATGAATTGACTCAGTTGGATGAAGCCAGGATTGAAGTATTGGTTAGTAAACACAGGATTCAAACCGTTTTAACAGCCCTTTTCCAAGCTCATCCGTATGAGGAAGTAGCTTATGATTTAGTACCCCTGTTGAATAAAAACCAGTTTGAAGGCGCTGGTATGATTGGCGACTTGCCTGAAGAAATGGATACGGTTGATTTTCTGAACAAGCTCAAGTTGAACTTTAGCTGTGGAGTAATTCGCCACACAGAACTTGTGAAAAAGCGCATCAAGAAAGTGGCATTTTGCGGTGGATCAGGATTTTTTTTAGTGAAAAATGCGATTCAGTCAGGCGCAGATATTTTTATCACCGGTGATGTAAAATACCATGAGTTTTTTGATGCTGATGGCAGTATAATTTTGGCTGATATTGGCCATTATGAAAGTGAGCAATTTACTTCTGATTTAATTGCTGATCAATTGAAGGAAAAATTTACTACCTTTGCCGTTCATTTGACGGAAAATAATACGAATCCAATTAATTACTTATAAAAATGGCAGGAGCTGCATCAAAAAAAGAGGTATCAGTAGCAGAAAAGCTAGACGCATTGTTTGAATTGCAAAAAATTGATTCTGAGATCGATAGAATTCGTACGATTCGTGGCGAGCTACCTTTGGAGGTACAGGATCTTGAAGATGAATTAAGTGGATTGGAAACGCGTATATCCAAAATCCAAGAAGAGATGAAGGAACTCGACACTGAGATCCTTGACCGCAAGAATGCTACGAAAGATGCTGAAACAGCTATCTCAAAGTATAAAGAACAACAAAATAATGTGCGCAATAACCGCGAATTCGAATCGTTGGCGAAGGAAATTGAATTTCAGGAATTAGAAATCAAACTTCACGATAAAAAGTCGAAAGAAGCGAAAGTTAGAATTGCGAACAAGAAAGAATTGCTAGACGAAGCGACCGAAAGACTGTCATTCCGCCAAGTTGATTTTAAAGCAAAGCAAGCTGAATTAAACGAGATCGTTGGTGAAACGCAGAAAGAAGAGGACGAGCTTATCAAGCGTTCTGAGGAAGCGAAGAAGAAGATTGATGAACGATTAGTTTTTGCATACAACAGATTACGTGGAAATGCCAAAAATGGTCTTTCTGTTGTTCCTGTTGATCGCGACGCTTGTGGCGGTTGCTTTAATAAAATTCCACCTCAGCGACAGTTAGACATTCAATCCAAAAAGAAAGTAATCGTTTGCGAACATTGTGGCCGTATTTTGGTTCCTACAACAATCGAAGATTAATTATATCGTCGTAACGTTGAACCGAAACGACGGTTAGAAAATAAGGTAAGAGGCGGTCTTCATGACAGCCTCTTTTTTTGCTTAATAATGAACGTTTTGCCTTATGAAGTTTTCAGACTATTACATTGATCAAACTCTAAAATCAGCGTTAGAAGAGCTTGGATTTAAACGTCCAACTGACATTCAGTTCAAGGCAATTCAGCCCATTTTAGACGGTGAGGATGTGATGGCAGTAGCCCAAACGGGAACAGGTAAAACAGCGGCATTTGTTATTCCTGTACTTCAAAAATTGATCAAAAAATCGAGGAAAGATTATAAGGGTGTGCGTTGTTTGGTTATGGTACCGACACGTGAGTTGGCAAAACAAATAGCAGCTGTCTTTCAATCGATTGGAAAACAAACGCCGATTAAAACCTTTGCTTTAATTGGCGGTGTTGAGCAAGAGCAACAAATACGTACACTTAAAAATGGTATAGACGTGTTAGTCACCACACCTGGTAGGATGTTTGATTTAATTAGTCAAGGTGCACTCGATGTTTCCAAAGCTGATACACTTGTTTTGGATGAAGCCGATTTGATGTTGGATTTCGGTTTTGCTAAGGACATTAAGGATGTGTTGAAGTTTTTACCAAAGCATCGGCAAACGCTCTTTTTTACAGCTACGATATCCACAAAGTTGAAACGAATGGCTTATGACGTAGTTAAAAATCCAATTCGCATTCAGTTATCACCTAAAAATCCAGTGGCAAAGACAATTGATCATGCCGTTGCATTTGTTGAAATGGATGACAAGCGTTTTTTCCTTGAAAACATGTTAAACGAATACCCGGAATATCGGTTTATTGTGTTCGTTCGGACTAAGGTTCGCGTGGAACGAGTTGTTGCAGCTATGGAGCGCGTTGGTATCCATACGGAAGCGCTGCATGGTGGCGTTGAGCAAAAGGCTCGATTTGTTATTCTCGATCGATTTCGAACAAGTGAAAATAGAGTGCTTGTCACAACAGATGTGGCAGCCAGAGGGATAGATATACCATCAGTTGATTATGTTATTAATTACGATTTGCCGGATGAATCAGAGAATTACGTTCACCGATGCGGTCGAACTGGTCGGGGAAATAACAGAGGACAAGCTTTATCCTTCTGTAGTGAACTTGAAATTCCACTTTTAGAGGCAATCGAGGAATATACGGGAGAGTCAATTGTGCGTTATGAGCTGCATCCAGATGAATACAAGCAAATTATTGAAGACGCTGAAGATCCTGGTCATGACTGGAAAAAGCTAATTTCTGAAGCAAATAAAGAAGATGGAACTGAAGATCGTTGGGATTAGTCAGCTTTGATTTCCTAAGTAAAATGAATTCTTGTGATCACTATAGATAAACTGACTAATAAAAACAGGTCGATCAGAGAACAATTTTAGTGGTCAAATGAACTCATCTAATAGTCGTTTTTTCTTTTTGTCAATGGTGTTGATAAGAACCAGACAGATTAACTCCAACGCAATTAAAACTATCAATATAACGAGGGCATAATTGTCTTGAAATCGGTCTGGTGAAAAAAGTGCAACCAGAAATCGAATAAACCCAGACAAGATGAGGTAGGATGTGGCTCCAATTTTTAGGGGAAGAATACTTGTCGATTGAAAAACATATGTCAGAAGTAGTCCACTTGACAAGATGTTAACGTTCGAAATCACCATGTGAAAGGTTGAGTATCCAGAAAGTATGATTCCGGCAAGCGTATTGGCAATTACAATAATCGCCGTAATTAGGATGGAAGTTCTGACCATTGTTTAAACAGGCTAATGATTGGCACAATATTACAAGATATTTACTTCTCTTTCCAAGCTAACACCAAACATTTGCTTAACATCGTCTAAAATTCGCTGAGAAAGCTCGAAAATCTCTTTGCCTGTTGCTCCTCCAAAATTTACTAGGACAAGCGCTTGCTTTTCATGAACACCGCAGTTTCCAATGCGCTTTCCTTTCCAGCCAGCCTTTTCTATAAGCCATCCAGCTGCCAATTTCTTTTGGTTTTTTTCAGCCGTATCATAAACAGGGGCGTCAGGATACTGATTTAAAATGGTCAGAGCAATTTCTTCAGATACAACTGGGTTTTTGAAGAAGCTACCTGCATTTCCTAAAACAGCAGGATCTGGAAGTTTGCTTGAACGAATGGCAATTACCGCATCAGACACGTCTTTGATGGTAGGAGAGGTTATCCCCATCTCGTTGATTTGAGTTTCTATTGCGCCGTATTTGGTATTTACTTCAGGATGTTTTGTCAACGTAAATCGGACCGTTAAAATAATGTATTGATCTTTCAGCTTACGTTTAAATACACTCTCTCTGTAACCAAATTCACATGCCTCTTTCGAAAAAGTTTTAACACTTCCATCAGCAATACAAAAAGCATCCAGCGAATGAAATACATCTTTAATTTCCACGCCATAGGCGCCAATATTTTGCATTGGACTTGCACCAACACTTCCAGGGATTAAACTTAGGTTTTCAATACCTCCCCAGCCATTGTTCACGCAGAACATAACAAATTCATGCCATACCTCACCTGCACCACATTCAACAACTACATAGTTATCTGTTTCTTCCGTTATGGTGATTCCTTTGATTTCGTTTTTTAAAACCAGCGCGTCGATATCTTTTGTAGCTAACAAGTTACTACCTCCACCAAGCACAAGTAATGAACGATTAGGAAAGGAGTTAATGACCGTTGACAAACGTTCAACTGAATCAAAACGAGCGAATTCAGAGGCAATAGCGTTTACCCCGAATGTAGTATATTCCGAAAGGTCTATCGATTGTTGAATCATGCGTTAAAGGTACAATTTCTAAACAAGTTTGTCCACCGACTTGTTGATCAAACGAAAGTTTAACAGTATTAAATCTTCACAGCGCTTGAGAAATTAATATTTTTGCCTATGCCGTTTAAGTCCATAACAATTGATCAAATCAATGCATTTAATCCGAATACGCTAATGGAGCAACTTGGAATAAAATGTATAGAAATAGGCGAAGATTATTTGGTTGCGTCTATGCCTGTAGATAGCCGAACAAAACAACCTATGGGACTTCTTCATGGCGGAGCGAGTGCGGCATTAATTGAAAGTATAGGCTCCATGGGATCTGCACTGCTGCTTGATTTGGAGAAATTCACACCTGTTGGATTAGAAATAAACGCGAATCACGTTGGGGGTATTCGAGCTGGAGAGGTTCACGCCAAGGGTAGATTAATTCATGAGGGAAAAAGAACGCATCTTTGGCAGGTTGATATTACCGACTCATCATCAAATAAATTGGTTTGTACGGGCCGTTTAACGGTAATGATTATTCCTAAATAATTCGATTATGTTGATGTATCGATTTCCTGGAGAAGAGGTTGTGCGTAAAAAGGGCAGGTTTCGAGAAGTTACATCGTTTTCTGAAATTACCGAAGGATTCGTCGTAAAACCCTTCGGTGATCTGGGTGTTTTTTTATTTCAAGAAAATGAAAATGAGCCCGATGAATGGTTTGAATCCGATCGTCCGATTGCAACAGATAAAGAAACGTATATTCAATCAGCTTCTTCTGCAATGAATGAACTACAGACAGGCAAGTTGCAAAAAGTAGTTATTTCCAGAATCAAGTCAACAGCCTTTGATTTTACCTCTGTTCAAGAAGTTTTTAAGCGATTGGAAGAGGCCTATCCTAATGCTTTCGTTTACTTGCTTTCATCACCACTTCTAGGGACATGGCTAGGCGCATCACCTGAAATTTTATTAAACCGCGATGCAAAACAGTTTTTTATTTCCTCATTAGCCGGAACAAAAAAAGCATTGGATGTTAGTGAATGGAGAGGTAAAGAGGTACACGAGCAGCAACTAGTTACGGAATACATTACGTCTTTACTAGGAGAAATGCAAGTAACCAACTTTCAAGTGAAAGGCCCGAAAGATTTAATTGCAGGTCCTGTAAAACATTTGTTTACTGAATTTACAGGTGAAACCATACTAAGTTCAGCTCACATGTTAGATAAATTGCATCCAACACCCGCAGTTGCCGGATTACCGAAAAAAGAGGCGTTAGATTTTATTCGTGAGCATGAGCAACACAACCGCGATCTTTATGCAGGAATAATCGGGTATTATTCTCAAGAAGTTACTTCTTTATATGTGAATCTTAGGTGTGCTCAATTATTTCGAAATCAAGCATTTCTCTATTTAGGAGGAGGGTTAACAGCTCAGTCAAATGTAGAAGAGGAATGGCAGGAAACAGAAAACAAAGCTAAAACCCTCGAAAAGATCTTCCAATTAACTAGTTTTACCTAATGATTTCGAGTGATAAAAAGGTTGTACAGCTTCTTTTGGAACTATGTGTTTCGAAAGGAGTTCGAAAAGTGGTTTTTTCACCAGGTTCTCGAAATGCACCCCTTGCTATCGCAGCTGATTATCACCCTGAAATAGAAACATTCGTTATACATGATGAGCGAAGCGCTGCTTTTTTTGCGTTGGGATTGTCGCAGCAATTGAATGAACCCGTTGCAATCTGTTGCACATCGGGATCAGCACCTGCAAATTATTACCCCGCTGTCGTTGAAGCCTACTACCAGCAAATTCCATTAATTGTGCTATCTGCAGATCGTCCTGAAGAATGGATAGATCAAGGTGATGGCCAAACCATTCGACAAAGGGGAATGTTTGGTCAACATGCAAGAGCCTTTGTTCAGCTTTCAGATAAAGGGATGGATGAAAATGACGAGTGGTTCGTTCAGCGTGAACTGTCTGCAGCATTTGCAGAAGGATTAGACAGTTGGAAAGGTCCTGTACACATAAATGTCGCTTTTTCTGAACCTCTCTACAATTCAATAGAGATTGATCGTCCGAAAATCAAGCGATTGAATCTATTTAAAGGAAAATTTGAATTAGACAGTCATTTGATTGACGAGTGGTACAAAGCCATGAAATGCGAAAAGAAGATGGTTATAATCGGCCAACTTCCACCTTCACCACGTTTTAATGCAGCCTTGGAGGAGCTTTCAAAAGATCCTTCAATTGTTTTTTTGGTTGAAAACACTGCGAATGTCAAAGGTCAATTATTCGTGCATTCCATCGATCGCATGTTGGCAACGATTAAACCTGAAGAAATAGATGAATTTCGTCCTGATGTAGTTATTTCTTTTGGTGGAGCTATTGTATCAAAACGGATTAAGACATTTTTGAGAGAGTCAAATTTGAAAAGCCATTGGCGAATTGGAGTTGGATTTCCTTTTATGGATACCTTTCAACAACTCACGCATTCTGTTCTAGCTAATCCGGAAGATTTCTTGCATGCCGTAAATCAATTGTCAGTTGATCGGGTGAATAGCAATTTTGCAGGTTGTTGGAAAAAGCGCGATTTCTTGGCTCAAGAGGTAGGCGATGCCTTTGCTGAAACATGTGATTTTTCAGATTTAAAGGCTATTAAGCGTGTACTTGACTTCCTTCCTGAGTTGTCCCATTTACATATGTCCAATAGCTCGATTGTTCGCTATTTTCAGTTGTTTGATCCAATTCATTCCGTCACCTTTTGGAGTAACCGAGGCACGAGTGGAATTGACGGTTCTTCGAGTACAGCAGTAGGAGCAGCAGTAGCAAATCCGAATCAACTGCATGTACTTGTAACTGGTGATGTGTCATTTTTCTATGATAGTAATGCCTTGTGGAATGCGTACTTGCCAAGTAATTTGAGGATAATATTAGTGAACAATGGGGGGGGAGGTATTTTTCGAATAATTGACGGGGCAAGTTCCTCGCCACAAACATCGACATATTTTGAAGCTCAACACCAACAATCTGCCGAGTATATTGCGAAAACGTTTGACATTGATTACAGTTCCATTCATTCGGAGGATGAGTTTGAAAATAGTATGAAGGTGTTTTATCAGATTGATGCGACTAATCGACCTAAACTAATTGAAGTTTTTACTCCACGAGATCAAAACCATTTGGTTTTGAAGGAATTTTTCAACGTGGTTTCCGAACGCTTTCAATAAATAGTATTTTTACAAAAAAAAATTAATATGGATTTTTCAGCTTTATTGACTTGGGACGGGCTTGTATATTTAGTGATTCTTTCACTTCTTGAAATCGTCCTTGGAATTGATAATATTATTTTTATCAGTATTGTAACAGATAAATTACCCGCTGATTCAAAGCGAAAAGCACGAAATATCGGGTTGATATTAGCGCTGGTTGTCCGATTGTTTTTACTAAGTGTCGTGGCTTGGATTATGGGCATGACAAAGCCATTATTTAGCGTGTTGGATGTTGATTTTTCTGGTCAAAGCTTGGTTTTATTGATAGGAGGACTTTTTCTCATCTACAAAAGTACTACTGAAATGCACAATAGTGTCAAGGGGCACCATGAAGTTAAATCATCAAAATCTAAAGGTATCGCATCAGTTATCGGTCAGATAATAATGATCGATATCGTGTTTAGTTTCGATTCCATTATTTCTGCAATAGGTATGACAAATGGTATGAAAGAGGAAATTAATGCTGATCCATTGATTATTATTTATGCAGCCATTATCGTTTCAATGATTGTTATGCTCAGTTTCGCAAAGCAAATCAGTGATTTCATTACGAATAGACCGACAATTAAAATGATCGCTTTAGGTTTTTTAGTAACAATCGGGGTAATTCTTGTGGCAGAAGCGTTCGGTCAACATGTGCCAAAAGGCTATATCTACTTTGCAATGGTTTATGCGCTGATTGTTGAGTTTCTGAATATTCGAATGCGTAAGAATAAGGGGGTGGAATAATGAATGTTGCAGAGGCTCTCGCATTCCTCGGTATTTCAGATTTGTCGGAAGTTGAGGCACGAAAAAGTGAGTTGCTATTTGATGCTAAGCAGTTCTTTACGAAACAACCAATAATACGCCAGGTATTTCAGCATAGAATTACCAAGTTGAAACATCAATACGAAGCTTTATTGATAGTTACAAACGAACCTGAGCGAATTAAAGAGGTAGAGTTAAGGGGTGGGAGTCAGAATGAGAATGAGAATGAGGATTGGAATGAGAATCATAATCATAATCTAATTGACCAGTTTAATGCCTTCCATGCAGAAAAAAACTTGCTTTATGGTTCGATTTACAGTGCTAAAAGTATCGTTGAGTTAATTGGTTATGTAGGACAACTTCTTCAGACCTATGACAGTTTTCTTGAATTATGGGATTGCCCGCTTGAAGCTGATTCCAATGTTATAATTGGAAAGGAGCCTGATGTTATGGATGTGTTGAATGCGATAAAACAATTAGAGGAATTGGGCATTTTCACAATGGGAGATTTGTTTGAACAAATCGAATGTTGTCCCGTTGTCCTAAAGAATGAACTGTTGCGAATGCATGCGCTCAAAAAACGAAATGAGAATGGAGGATGTTTTTTATAAACTTAAAGCGCAACTTGAGGAATTGAGTTGGCCAGATGTATACTTGTTCAAGTTTATTGTACCAAATGATCCAGAAAAGATTGCAAAAGTTTCTGCCATGTTCAATGAATCAAGTGAGTTGGTTATGCACCCATCACGCAACGGGAATTACCTGAGTATAAGTGCAAAGGAATTAATGCTCGATGTTGATTCAATTATTGAAAAGTATACAAAGGCAGCACAAATTAAAGGCGTAATCTCATTATGATATTAGTAGGTTATTCAACGTTAACGACACTGACAACCATCTTGATTGTCTCGTTGATCATTTTAATACTGGCATTGGCATATCGCAGGTTACTCAAGCGGTTAACCGAAGGAGAGCCTATAAAGGAGGAGTATTGCGTGCTTTATGACCTCGAACAACACCCTGTGCGAGGGGATATGGAAATCTATTTCACTTGTGCTCAACCTCAGCAGGTTGAAATCTGTTTGTATAACACGGATTTTTCACTAAATAAAATCCTTGAAGCGGTGAATGCTGATCCTGGTGGACACATCGTTCGTTTTGATTCTACTCAAATTGATGATGGAAATTATTTTTTTGGTTTGCGAACTGAAAACCAGAAAACATTGAAAAAATGCCAGATTCGGAATAATCTGACAGCTTAACAGGTAAAATTCGCAGGTAAAAGATTTGCCTGTACTAGAAATGAATTAATTTTACAAAGCCTTTTGGCCAAAATATTAAATAAATACAACGTTATGGCAGTAGAAATCACAGATGCTAACTTCGAAGAAGTAGTAATGAAATCAGACAAACCGGTAGTGGTTGACTTTTGGGCTGAATGGTGCGGTCCTTGTCGTATGATCGGTCCAGTTATTGAAGAAATGTACACCGAATATGAAGGTAAAGCAGTTATCGGTAAAGTGAATGTTGACTTAAACCCAGGAGTTTCAGCTCAATTTGGGGTTCGTAACATTCCAACGATTTTGTTCATCAAAAATGGTGAAATTGCAGATAAGGTTGTAGGTGCAGTGCCTAAAGCACAATTGGCATCAAAATTAGATGCAATTCTGTAATTAGGAATAAGTAAGTTAAAACGAGCCGCTTTCTTCGAAGCGGCTTTTTTAATCGTAAACTATGGAATCATTTTGGCGTCGCTTGAAATATTATGGTGTCGGTTTTCTGGGAGGACTGGTGTTTGTATTCGTATTTTTTCAAAATAGGGGCTGTTCGTGGTTGCCGGCAAATCGAGTTAAAAATAGTTTGCTCGATCGTGTCATCGTGTTAAGTGATGAGCAACAAGAAAAACTAAGCCAAATGGGCTTAACGCTAAAGGATGTGAAGGCAGCATTGAACGATGGTGATGTAGAGTTTAGTGAAAGTAAGAAAAAAGGTAAATTGAAAGTGTACAAAATCACGCATTCAACTTCCGCAGAGCCTGTTGAGTATTTCTTTACAATGCCAGATGAAAGTTTTATTTCTGAAGTACATTTAGGCGCGAAAAATGCCGCGTCAGTAAAAAACACCATCAAAGGAAAGGGAAGAATTATTCATTTGCCAAATGATAAAAACCTGGTGTTTATAGATTCGACTCAACAGTTGTTTTGTCAAAAAAGCAAGCTAAAAATTAAAAATGCAGTAGTTGTTCTTGACGGACTGAAATTAACCGGTCAAATCGATTTTGCAAAGACAACTTATATGAAGCAGCCAAAAGCTGTGCATCTTCTTTCGTTTTATTCTTCTCAATTGCAACGCCGCATTGAATTCGAATCGGTTTGGTATAAAAACAAGATAGATGTTACGCGTTTTGTTGATTCAACCTTGGGTTCTTGCCCCTAGCATTATTCAACTTGACGTGTTAATAAAACGGAAATCAGGTCAGGTTTTCTGTTGCTAGTTTGCTTATTTTTGACTGATGGAATTTACGGCAGAACAGATTGCAGCGCTAATTAACGGACAAGTTTTAGGAAATCCTCAGGTTAAGGTAACTGGATTAGCAAAAATTGAGGAGGGTCTTGAAGGAACGCTGTCCTTTCTTTCTAATCCTAAATACGAGGAGTATATTTATTCGACAAAATCAAGTATTTGCATCGTTAATAATTCTTTTGATCCATCAAAGCCACTTCCTTCCTCACTTACCTTAATAAAGGTTGAAGACGCGTATTCTTGTTTTGCCAAATTACTTGAGGCGTATGCTCAAATGACAAGAAAACAGCCTGGAATTGAGCAGCCATCATTCATTTCACAAACAGCCAAAATTGGAGAGCATCTTTATTTGGGTGCTTTTGCATACGTAGGCGATAATGTGTTAATTGGGAATAATGTCGTAATCTATCCAAATGCCTACATCGGTGACAATGTTAAGATTGGCGATGATACAGTTATACACCCGGGTGCGACAATATACAACGATTGTGTGATCGGCAACCGTTGTGTCATTCATGCTGGTGTTATTGTCGGTGCCGATGGGTTTGGATTTGCGCCTAATGAAAAAGGAGAATTTCAAAAAGTGCCTCAAATAGGTAATGTAGTTATTGAAGACGATGTTGAAATTGGATCGAATACCACAATTGACAGGGCTACAATGGGTTCAACGTTTATTCGCAAAGGAGTGAAAATTGATAACCTTTGTCAGATTGCCCACAACGTGGATGTTGGTCAACATACTGCAATGGCGGCACAAGTTGGTGTGGCTGGTTCTGCAAAAATTGGTCAACACGTAATGATCGGAGGTCAAGCGGGTATCAGTGGACACCTTAAAATTGCAGATGGGACAAAAATTGTGGCACAGTCCGGAATTCCATCAACGGTTAAAAAAGCTGATACACTTATGGGTTCTCCTGGAATACCGTTAGATGATTTTAAACGATCGTATTTCGGTTTCCGGAAATTGCCATTTATTCTCACCAAGCTTCAAGAGCTTGAAAAACAACTCAAAGAGTTAATCAAAGACAAAAATTGATGATCGAAAAACAACGTACGCTTCAGTCTGCTATCATTTTTAAAGGGGTTGGACTTCATACAGGTGAACTCGTTACCCTCGAGATTTGCCCAGCACCAGAAAATCATGGATATAAATTTCAACGAGTTGATTTAGATGGTCAGCCAGTTATAAAAGCAGATGCAGATCTAGTTGTTGCAACTGATCGAGGAACAACACTCGAAAGCAAAGGTGCACGGGTTTATACTACTGAACATGTTCTTGCAGCATTGTACGGTTGTCAGGTGGATAATGCATTGATTAAACTGGATGGACCAGAAGTGCCTATTTTAGATGGTAGCGCGTGGCCTTTCGTCCAAGCAATAGAACAAACTGGATTCACTGAACAAGCTGCTGAACGGGAATATTTCGAATTATCTGAGAACATTCCATGGGAAGATCTAGACAAAGGAATTGAGTTTTTGGCAGTGCCCGATAAAAATTATAGGATTACAGTAATGGTAGATTACCAGTCTCCTGTTTTAGGTACGCAACACGCATCAATGTATCACATTGGGGAATTTAAGACTGAAATTGCAGCGTGTCGAACATTCGTCTTCTTGCGAGAACTTGAATTCTTAGC
>CANHQC010000005.1 GCA_947462695.1 Flavobacteriales bacterium
ACTGTATTTGCTCCAACAAACGCTGCGTTTGATGCATTATTAACTACGTTAGGAATTGACATCAACGCGCTACTTGCTAGTCCAGACTTAGCAAACTATTTGACTTACCACGTATTGGGAGCAACTGTTCCTGCATCTGCTGTTACAAACGGCGCTGTTGTTGCACCATTGTCAACGACGAATACACTGAAATTAACAAAGACTTCAACAGGAAGCGTTTATGTAAACCAAGCAATGGTTACAACTGCTGATTTAAATGCAGCAAATGGAGTTGTACACGTGATCAATGCAGTTGTTCTTCCATTCGAAACTGTTGTTGATGTTGCTATCGATAATGGATTCACGACACTTACTGCTGCGGTTGTTAAGGCTGAATTATTACCTGCATTAACAAATCCATTTACTCAACTTACTGTTTTTGCACCAACAAATACAGCTTTCGACAATCTTGCTACAGCTTTGGGAACAGATCTTAACGGAATCTTAGCTCTACCTAACTTAGCTGATGTATTACTTTATCATGTTGTAGCTGGAGAAGTACTTTCAACAGATTTAACAAACGGTCCAGTTGCTACGTTAAATGGACAAAACATTATTGTTGACCTAACTGCAGGTGTAAAAATCAACGACGCGAACGTAACACTTGCAGATGTAACTGCTTTCAATGGTGTGGTACACGTGATTGATGCGGTTTTATTACCTGCTGCAAGTTTAACAGATTTACCAACTGAAAACATTTCAGTTTATCCAAATCCAGCTATTTCAACTATTCAGTTACCTGTAATTGAAGGTAATTATGAGATCGTTAGTACGACTGGAAACTTGATTAGAAAAGGAAACACTTCTGAGTCCGTATTAAATGTAGAGAATCTTGAAAAAGGTATGTACATCTTACGTGTGACGAACAACCAAGGTGAACTTAGAACAAACTTCATCAAACAATAATAGAATTACCAATTCTCCATTAAGCCCGGTTATGCCGGGCTTTTTTATTTTCATCAAGAATCGAATTCACCTCTTCATCTTCTACTTGATCAAAACGTTGATAAAACTGACCTATAGAATGAAAAACACTCGGGATTTCTAAACAATAAAATGCGTCCACTTTTGTCTCGATTATCGAAACTAACTCCTTCGGACAAACAGGTACAGCTACAATTATTTCCCTGGGAAGTTGTTGACGTAAAAGGTCGATAGCATGAAGTAATGTAAATCCTGTGGCAACACCATCATCTACCAAAATGACGATTTTATGTTGAACCTTCGGAATAGGTTGCACCTGAAACAGTTCCTTCATCTCACCAATTCGAAACCTTTTACGTTCAATTTCTAATGCCAACCAATGATGATCATAATCCTGTTTGTTCTCAAGCAAGATTGAATTCGCAGATACAGCACCAATCGCTACCTCTTCGTTTAATGGATGAGCAATCTTTTTGACAAGTATTAATTCAAGCGGTAGTTCAAATTTTCGCGCCATTTCATTGGCGACAACAACACCTCCCCTTGGAATTCCAACCACAATGACATCCTGTTTATCCCAACGAAATGGAATAACATCCGCCAATTTCCTCCCCGCATCAGCACGATTGAAAACCATGTTTTTTTTCGAAAAGATCAACAATTAATGGGTAAATCGAATTAACAAAAATCACCCTTCAAGAAGTAATTAATCAATTACCTAACTCTAGTTTAAGGTATCGAGCAGTAAAGGATTTCTCAGTAGCTGATTTCACGATCTTTTCAGGCGTTCCTTCTGCAACGATTACACCTCCACCTTTTCCTCCTTCCGGACCTATATCCACAATGTAATCAGCCACTTTAATGATATCCAGATTGTGCTCAATAACAAGAACAGAGTTCCCCTCATCAACCAATCGCTGAAGCACATCAAGCAACATTCGAATGTCCTCAAAATGCAAACCTGTCGATGGTTCATCCAAAATATAAAGCGTTTTTCCCGTGCTTTTTTTCGATAACTCAGCTGCTAGTTTAATCCGTTGTGCCTCTCCACCTGATAAGGTAGTTGACGACTGACCTAATTGAATGTAACCTAAACCGACGGAATGCAATGTCTCTACAATGCGGTGAATCTTTGGAATCGGTTGAAAAAACGTCGCTGCTTCCTCGATTGTCATAGCAAGGACATCCGCAATAGATTTTCCTTTGTAACGAACCTCTAGTGTTTCCCTGTTATAGCGTTTCCCATCACACGTTTCGCAAGGCACATACACATCTGGCAAGAAATTCATCTCAACAAGCTTCAATCCTGCTCCAGAGCATGTTTCACAACGACCTCCTGACACATTAAAAGAAAACCTACCAGCTTTATATCCCCTTATTTGCGCTTCTTGTAAGCCGGCAAATAACGAACGAATTTCATCAAACAATTTGGTATACGTTGCCGGATTCGAGCGTGGTGTCCGACCAATAGGTGCCTGATCGATTTCAATAACCTTATCGATATGTTCCAAACCTACAATATTCTTGTAGGGCAAAGGTTGTTTCACCGAGTCATACAAATGCTGCATGACAATTGGATAAAGTGTTTGGTTAATCAATGATGACTTTCCACTACCCGATACTCCAGATATACAGGTGAACGTTCCCAACGGAATTTGAAGGTTCACTTGCTTCAAGTTATGTCCGGTTGCCCCAGTTAACTTAATCCATTTGCCATTTCCTTTTCGCCGTGCTTTTGGTAATTCAATTTTCTTTTTACCGCTTAAATAGGCGCTTGTCAGTGAATCTGAACTCAATACATCAGTTAACGTCCCTGCATTCACTATTTGGCCGCCATGCACACCAGCTCCAGGTCCGATATCCACAATAAAATCTGCAGCTTCAATCATTTCTTTGTCGTGTTCAACGACTAGTACAGAGTTTCCTGTATCGCGCAATTGCTTTAATGAGTTGATTAATCGCGTATTGTCACGTTGGTGCAACCCTATCGAAGGTTCATCTAAAATGTACAACACATTCATCAGTTCAGATCCGATTTGGGTAGCCAATCTTATGCGTTGAGCTTCACCTCCTGAAAGTGTTTTAGCCGACCGATTAAGTGTCAGGTAATCCAATCCAACTTGTAAAATGAAGGACAATCGACCTTTAATTTCTTTTAAAATTTCGGTTCCAATGCGTTGCTGATCTGGATTCAAGTGTTCATCTAACTCAGCGAACCAAATCCCTAAATCAACAAGATCCATTTGGGCTAATTCCCCTATGTGCTTCTCTCTTAATTTGAAAAATAATGCTTCCTTTTTCAACCGTGTTCCTTCACATTCCGGACAGGTCATTTTATTCATGAATGTATGTGCCCAGCGTTGAATTGCTGCGGAACTTTCATCTGCATGCCGTGTTAAAAAATGTGTAATTCCCTCAAAAATGACTACCTCAGATTTTCGCGTACGTTCGAGGTCTTCATTTCCGTAAAGGATGGTATTCATGGTCTCCTCATCAAGATCTTGAATTGGCGTATGTAGGGAATAGCCTTGTTTAATGAGGAAGGCATCCAATTTTTCAAAGATCCATGTGCGTTTGTATTCCCCAAGTGGAGCCAATCCACCTTTTTTTATGGATAACTTAGGATCGGGAACGAGTTTTACAAGATCTACTTCTGAAATCTCACCAAGCCCGCTGCAACGAGGACATGCTCCAAAAGGAGAGTTGAAAGAAAAGAGGTTCGGTTCAGGTTCAGGATATGAAATTCCAGTTGAAGGACACATCAAACTGCGGCTGTAATGCCTGACTGTTGCATCATCCATATCATACACCATCATGGACTTACCACCGTGTTTCATAGCGATTAAAACTGAATCATAGATTCGTTTTCGATCAGATTTCTGAATAACCAGGCGATCAACAACTATTTCGATCGAATGAATTTTATACCGATCGAGTTTCATTCCCCGTTCAATATCTCTTATCTCTCCATCTACCCGAACTTTGGTAAATCCCATTTTTTGAACCTGCTCAAAAAGTTCTCGGTAATGACCTTTTCTACCCTTTACCTTGGGAGCAAGAAACATTACTCGTTTTCCGTCAAACTGATCGATAATTAAATCTACAATCTGATCGTCGGAATACTTGACCATTTGTTCGCCAGTCTCATAAGAATACGCCGTACTTACACGAGCAAAAAGCAACCTAAGAAAATCGTAGACTTCAGTGATTGTTCCGACTGTTGAACGAGGTGATCGAGATACCGTTTTTTGTTCGATGGCAATAACAGGACTTAGCCCATCGATTTTGTCCACGTCCGGTCGCTCAAGCCCACCCAAAAATTGCCTTGCATACGCAGAAAATGTTTCTATGTATCGCCGCTGACCTTCAGCGTAGATGGTATCAAAGGCAAGAGAAGACTTACCGCTTCCACTGAGCCCGGTAAAAACGACCAATTGATTTCTTGGAATTTTCAGGTCAATCTCTTTCAAGTTATGCTCCCTCGCACCAAAAATCTCAATATATTCCTTATCAGCACTCACTTCAATCAATTGCTTTGTAGGGACTTAAGTTCGTCCGTTTTCCTGGTAGTTGAATAACAAAAAAGCGATTTTTAACGGTTAGTTTATTCGTTAATATCCAAGGGTTCAACTTGACTAGGATCTTGTAATTTATCCCCTTTTTCAATGCCCAGTCTGCCAAGTTCGGAATAGACGTTTTTATAGTAACATTGTAGGTCGACAAAGGTTTATAAAGTGCACTCTTTTTAATTGCAAAACCATATTTTTCGGGTTGTTCAAAAATTAATTTTACCGCGAGCAATCTGAACACATAACGACCTGTTTCGCTGTTCATGTGTGTATCAAAATAGTGGCTAGTTCCTTGCCATTTCATATCGTTACGAACTCCACCGATGCCGCGATTATAGGATGCAGTAGCTAACAACCAGTCCCCCAACTCTTCTTTCGCGTTTTTAAGGTAACGGCATGCGGCAATTGTACTTTTTTCAATATGCAATCGCTCGTCAATTTCATCTGTTACTTGTAAAGTATACTGTTCCGCTGTTTCAGGCATAAACTGCCAAAAACCTTGAGCACCAGCTGGACTAACCGCCTGCGTTAAACCGCTTTCAATAACAGCAAGGTATTTCAAATCTTCAGGAATTCCCTCTCTTTTTAGGATGCGTTCAATAGAAGGGAAATAGCGATTGGCTCGTTTGAGGTGTTGAATAGTCGCACTTTGAAAATACGCATTCACTAAAATTTCACGATCTAAACGTTCTCTAATGTCTTCATCTTTTAAGTTAATCCGCTGCCCACAGAAAACAATAAATTCAGGCAAATCGGGAAGTTGATTTTGTCTAGATACGTTTGTTGAACTGGTCAAGGAAGGTGCTTGATCTGCTGATGGGTTACAACTCACAAATAAAGCAGAAAGAAAAAGGAAAAAATAAGAATACTTCATACCAACATTTAAGCCTACGAAGGTAAGAAGAATGGAATTACTTTTTGCGTTCTGGGAATTTGATCGTATTACGATAGAGGTAACCGAATACGACAAGAAAGTAACCGCCAAATAACCACAAAAATGAGCTATTCCGATCGTTGATGAGGTAAAGCATAGCTATTGCCATTAAAAAGGAAAACAACCCAAAGAAAGTAAATCCCCACCAAACTTGACGATCGTTAAAACCTGCATAAACCATGTGATGAGTTGTATGATCTTTTCCTCCAACCATTGGCGACTTACCTTTACGCAAACGATTAATTACAACGGTTAATGTATCCGCTGCTGCAGGTGTAAATACAGTTAATGTCAATAATCCTGTTGCCCATGCAGAAGAACTTGAATCGGGAAGGGTATTCCACAAGAATTTTATTCCAAAAAAAGCAACTATTAATGCCAGGAATTGACTTCCTGTATCACCCATATACATTTTGGCAGGATGAAGATTAAAGAAGAGAAAACCAATAATTGCACCGATTACACAAAATAAAGTAATTGTCCATATGTTGATTGATGCATTGAACAAAATGAAACTTGACGCCAGACAAGAGGCTAATATAAACAAAACCGTGGTCCCTGTGATACCATCCATATTGTCTAGCATATTCAATGAATTCATTACACCGACCACCCAAACGACAGTTATGACTCCATCGAGCCAATAAACACCAGACAAATCAATTGAAGAATCTGTGAAAAACAAGAGTAAGCCACATGAGATTTGAGCAGCTAATTTGGGCAGTGGTTTTGTATTGTAGGCATCATCAGCTAAACCCATGGCAAAAGCCAGGCAACCTGCGACAAACAATCCAACATATTGGGTATTGTCAAAAATACCTTCACTTGAAAAAAGAATGGAATAGGCAACTGCCGAAAAGACAAAAACAGCAAAAAAGGAAATACCTCCCAATGAAGGTTTTGATTGATTACTCCAGCGAATAAGTACATCATTTGTATTTCGAATTCCTAAATTGTGGGAAAATTTCAACAACAACGAGTTGGTGATAACAGAGAAAAAGATGGCACAGAAAGTGAAGCCAAGAATGATTAGTAAATCCTGAACAAGCATAGTAGACCGTCTGATTAATTACGACTTGTGCAAAGAAACAAATTTTTCACCAAGCGTGTCTTTTTTTGATACAATTGGAAGGTCTATTCCCCAATTAATTTGAAGCGTTTCGTCATTCCAACGAATAGTCCGTTCATTTTCAGGAGAGTAGTATTGCGTGCATTTATAAGAAAAAAGGGTGTTCTCCTCTAAAGTTAAAAATCCGTGAGCAAATCCGGGAGGAATCCAAAACTGAAAATGATTGGCATCTGATAATTCAACTGACTGGTATTGGCCATAGGTTGGTGAATCCTTTCGGATATCTACAGCGACATCTAAGACCTTTCCTTTGATAACTTGAACTAATTTTCCTTGAGCGTAAGGTTCATTTTGAAAGTGTAAACCCCTTAAAACACCATTAGCAGAAAGGGATAAATTATCTTGAACAAATGAAATGTGATTACCCAATAGATGTTGGTATTTCGCCTCGTTATACGTTTCTAAAAAATACCCTCTTTCGTCTGAAAAAACGCGAGGATCAATTAACAAAAGGCCATCAATATCAAAAGTGGTAAGGGTCATTTTACCTGTTGCGTTGAATTATTTTTCGTAGTCGATCTATTAAAGAGCTTTGTCTTTCTTTTTCCTCGTAGTAACCATAACTATTTCCACCATAACCATAACCGTAACCGTAACCGTACTTGTCACTTTTCGATGGATTCACTGCGTTCAAAATAACATTGAGTTTATCAATTTGCTTCATTTCAAACAACTCTCTCACTCGATAAACAAAATTACGTTTAGAGAAATGTGATTTAAATACATAAATTGGAATGTCAGCTTCAGTCAAGTTTTTAACTCCGTCAGAAACAAGGCCTATTGGAGGATTGTCAATAATAATGACATCGTAACGCGTTTTGAGTTCTTGAACAATCTCTTTAAAACGATCACTTAATATGAGTTCTGAGGGATTTGGAGGTATCGGACCGGCAGTGATAAAATCCAACTGTTCAATGGGTGATCGCTGAATGCACTCATCAAGTTGAACCGCTCCAACAATAAGATTACTCATCCCCTTCGCATTCCCTGTATTAAAGGCGACATGAATTTTAGGTTTGCGTAGATCCAAATCCAATATGACAGTTCGCTTACCTGACATCGCAATAATACCACCAAGATTTAACGCAACAAACGTTTTACCTTCGCCGGAAACGGAGGATGTTATTGCGATGGTTTGGTAATTCGGATTGATGTAGTTGAGGTTCGTTCGAATTTTTCTTAAGGATTCAGCAAGGTGACCTTTAGGTATTTCTTGTACCAAAAGTTCTGAAAACGCCTTCTGACTTCTAACTGCAGGAATACCTCCTAAAATTGTTGCTTTCGGCGGTAAAAGTTTCTTTAAATCTTCCAATAAATTGATCTCATTAAATGTAAGGTACAAATAGACTAATAGAGCAAGCCCGATGAGTAAACCAAAAAATGAAAAGGAAGAAAAAATCAATTGCCTGTTGGGTGAAACAGGCGTACTATTGATAACTGGACGCGTTAAAATTCGATTGCTTGAAGCATAACCTGCATCAGAAATAGCATAAAGCACCTTCTTTTCAGTAAGCAAAGTAAAATACTTTTCATTGAGGTCTTGAATATTCTTCAATCGACCAAATTCCATTTTCTTTTCTGGTAACTGAAAATACTCTCCTTCTGTTGACACGAGTTGGGCTGTCAAACTTCGACTTGTATCTTTTAAACGATCAAGCACAATAGCAATCGTTTTACGTATGTTGGTTAACCTTGATTGAATGCGTTGATTTAATTCCTTTACCTCGTTATTTTCTTCAGTAACCTTAAAGAGAAGCGATTCTTTCCTTTCGAGTAGCCCCTGTAAATCGGTTAATTGACCAGATAAAGATCCTTCAAAGCTTCTTCCATACATATCCGGAATCATGCGGTAAACTTCCAATCGATTCGGATCCGATTTTATCTTTGATTGAATTGAATTTAACGCACTTATTTCATCATCAACCTTGAACAACTGCTCCTGAACCGTTTTTATTTGTCCAGTTAAACTCATACCTAAGCCCTCTGGATCGGGTAAATTGGATTTACGCTGAAACCACATCAAACTGTCTTTCGACTGTTTTAATTCATTGGAGAGTGAATCCAATTGTTTATCAATAAACGCAATAATCTTGTCCGAACCTTTTCGTTGGTTTTGGTCATCGTATTCAATAAACGCCTCAGCAACAGCTAACGCTAAATCCTTGCTTAACTCCGCATTAACGGTTTGCACCAACACCTGAATTGTTTTGGCCTCTGGATCAATGGGGTAAACCTGCAAAGAAGGCAAGTATCGAGCAGCATAACTTTGTAGGCTGTTGAATACAAAGTATAAATTGTTTTCTTCACTTTCTTTCTCTAATTCAGCTGGTGAATCCGATTTTAAAATAATATCAAAATGCTGACAAGACAATCGCTTATTCAATCGAGTAGAATAAGCGAAACTTCGACCGTAAAGCGAATAACTCAATTTTACTTTACCATTTTCGAAATGCACATCTATCGGAACGTTAATAAGACTAGAATCTTTCAACTCGAACGGCTGAACGAAAAACGTACTCGATTTGTATTTCTCTTCTGTTAAAACACTTCCTTTTGAATATAAGCTGACGTGGTAATTGATTTTCTTTACTGCCTGTTCAAATAATAATTCAGATCGCATCAATTCAATTTGGGAGGGAATGTCATTATCAATTTTTGAATTGATATTTTCGATCTGTAAAATTTCTTTGGCGTTATCTTGATTGTCAAGCTGAAGCACCAAAGAAGACTCATATACCGGTTTCGTGTAGCGTAAATAAGTATAGGCGATAAAGAAAAATAACCCTACAAAAAGCACTGGCCATATCCAATACCTTTTTAGTATCGTCTTTAAAATGACCGCATCAAAATCTTTATTTATAAGTACCTTACTCACTATTTCAAATTCGAAATTACTGTAAATATTACAAGCGCACTTGAAAATATGGATATTACAGGTGCAATCTCTTTAACAATTCCTTGAGCCAATTGCGGCACTGGCTCTATGTAAATGTAATCGTTGGCTTGCAATACAAGGTCAGCATACTTCAACCCATCGATTGTTGAAAGATCAATCGTATAGACCCTCCTTATTCCATTTTCTCGGCGCATAATTTTTATTGAATTTGCTTTTCCTCTTTCTGTGATTCCTCCAGATTGAGCTAACGCCTCCATTAAGGTTGTGTTTTCATTTATCAATTGCACCACTGATGCTTTACCAGCCTCTCCAGGAAAAATTACTACGCGTTTATTTATTATCTTAACCTGTACGAAGGGGTCTTGAAAAGAACTCGAAAATAATGCTTGAAGTGTATCTTCAAATTGCTCAACGGTCAATCCTTCAGCCTGAACATAACCCAAAACAGGTAATTCAACTTTTCCATTTTTGCGAACAACAAAATCGGATGCATTTCCAGCACCTTGCATACCATTAGCGCCGCCATTAATTCCGCTTAACTGATTAATCAACTGAGACCCATCATTTGTAGAGAGTGTGAATGTCAGCCTGTCTTCAATCGATATGCGGTAATCCGTTTTGGGATACATTGGAATAGTATCTGATAACGCTTGTTCACCTTTTGGGGATTTAAACATAATACTTGAATTTATCCCACATGACTGGAGTAAAATGATCAAAGAAAGAAAACTGATTATCTTTCCAATCATCGGCCTTTCACTCAATTTAACGTCTATTTTCATGCACTAATTTTCGGTACAATTTATCCATATCATTCACAAGTCGCGTGTAATGGAACGACCCTTCTACGTGAGTCCAACCATTTTGTGACAAAAATTCGCGTTTTTTTTCATTTTCCACGAGTTCGAGTAGAGATGATGCAAACTTTTCTGTGTCATTTGAAGGTGAAAGTATCGCGGTAACCCCTTCATTTACGCAGTCTCTTACCCCTCCCACATCTGTTGCGAGAATTGCGACGCCTGAAGCTTGTGCTTCAATTAAACTTACGGGTGTTCCTTCATTCGTTGATGTCAAACAAATCAAATCCATTCCAGCATTGAACGTTGCAATGTCCTTTATCCATGAAGTCATAACCCAATTCATGTCTGAAAATCGATCATTTAATTCGCGTACCTCCTCAGCAATCCAATCGTACTCAGAACCATCACCGACAATAAAAAACATACATTTTACATTTGTTTGCTCTGCAACCAAACGCGTCGCATCAAGAAACATCCGGTGATTTTTTATTGGGGCCAAGCGACCAACAATAGCGACTGCAATCACATCTGTACCAATACCATATTGTGTTCTAATCTCTTGTCGAGCTTCTTCCTTTTTAATTTTAAATCGGATTAAATCAAAACCCAACGGCAGCACAATACATTTTGAGGACGGCACAACTTTATGCACGTGAACCAATTCCTCTTTTTGAATCGGCGATATGGCTATGATAGCCGTGCTTTTCTTTGCGAAAACACGCTCAATTGTCTTGAATAACTGTGTTTTTAAAGAAGAAAAGTAGGAGTGAAAAACATGCCCATGAAACGTATGGACAACAATTGGAATGCCAAGACTTATAGCCGCCAATCGACCGAGAACACCCGCTTTTGATGCATGCGTATGCACAATGTCTGGTCGAAATTCCCGCATCATTTTCCTTATCTTTAAAAAAGCCTTCACATCACTCACCAAACTTGGTTTCCTTTTCATTTCTTCAATGAGGTGAGGTGTCACGTTGTATTGATCAAGAATATAAAGTGAATCAGATTCATCTTTTTCTGGAAGTCCTCCTAACAAGAGGGTTTCAAAGTCATCAGGCAAGTAACGCGTCAAAAATGTTGCATTATATGTAGGACCACCGATATTGAATCGATTAATGATCCGCATTACTTTTATTTTCTTCTTTTCGGTCGTTTGCATTTTCAGAACTGGTGTATGCAACGTACTCAACTTATACAAATTGCATGATTAGTGTTGAAAAAAAACTTAGTCTAATGAAAATGATAGGTCAGAAATAGAGAATTTTGAAAAAATCAACGCAATGAAATTACCTATTATAATTCTATTAACGCTTCTACTCTTAGGGATTTGCAGAAATAGTTGGAGTCAACAGCAAATGACTCAAGCCATAACAGAATTCCGATCATCCCCAGAATTTAAGCATGCGAGTATTTCTTTTCTTGCGATTGACTCTGAAAGCAATCAAGTTATTGCGGAATTGAATCCAGATTTAAGTATAGCCAGCGCCTCAACAGTTAAACTTTTCTCAACGGCTGCAGCATTGGAATTAATTGGTCCAAACTATCAACCTGAAACTAGAATCTACATCGATGGTTCAATTGAAAATGGTGTGCTCAAAGGTAATGTTTGGATACGCGGTGGTGGTGATCCATCCTTAGGAAGCAGGTATTTCAATTCTATCGGTAAGCAAAGTGATTTTTTAGATAAATGGGTGGAATCAATTAAATCACTTGGAATTCAATCAATTACTGGCTCTGTAATTGCAGATGGATCTGGTTTCTCATACGACGGTGTTCCAGACGGATGGAGCTGGAATGATATTGGTAATTATTATGGCGCCGGACCATCCGGAATTTGTCTTTTCGATAATATGGTTAGTTACTATTTTAAAACAGGGTCTACAGCAGGCTCTCCAACCGCGCTTCAATCAACGTTTCCTGAAGTGGAAAAATTGGTTTTTCGCAATCGGATTAAATCCGAAAAAGTGAATGGGGACAATTCTTATTTGTACGGCGGACCTTATTCCCTCGATCGATTCGGAAAAGGTTCGCTTCCTTTAAACCAAACGTCATTTGAAGTTAAAGGAAGTATGCCTGATCCTGAGTATCAATTGGCAATTGAATTCGCTAAAAAAATAGTCGCCTCAGGAATTAAACTTAGCGGTCAAGCCAAGGGTATAAGAACATCGTTTGAAGAATATCAACCTCGTTATGACAGCACCAAGCAACTCATTCATACCCATTTGGGCGCAAGCATAAAAGAAATAGTTGGATGGACAAACCTTAAAAGTGTTAACCTGTTTGCCGAACAACTCCTTTTTCTCATTTCTTACCACAAAACAGGATACGGTTCAACCGAAAAAGGAATTGAACTTTTAACTGATTGGCTTTCTAACCGGCAACAATTAAGTGGATTAATCCTAAAAGATGGCAGTGGCTTGTCGCGCAGCAACGGAATTACGGCAAAAAATTACGTTGATCTTCTGAGCGGAATCATGAAATCTACAAACTACAACAGTTACTTCAATTCTTTACCTGTTTCTGGAAAAACGGGTACATTGACTTCATTGTGCGATGATCAACCCTGCCAAGGGAGAGTAATAGCGAAGAGCGGAACGATGTCACGCATTAAATCATATGCTGGTTACATCCATTCAAACAGTGGTAAAAAGATTGTCTTTGCTTTAATCGTTCAAAACTTTGATGGTGGAAGCTCCAGAACTGTCGATAGAATGGAAAAGCTATTCAATTCATTAATTACCTTGTAACTCAGCTTCGAATATTTCGGTCCAGAAATTAGTAATTGTTTGACCTGCACAATCGATCATTTGCGGGACAATACTTGCAGGAGAAAAGCCAGGGGTTGTATTGACTTCGATGACATGTGGTACATCATCCACCACCATAAAATCTATCCGTGCAATTGACCGTAAATTCAATAAACTATATACTTTTTTCGCCGTCTCTTGAACTCGGATTGTCATTTCAGGTGAAATTCGCGCAGGTGTGATTTCTTGTGATTGACCAAGGTACTTCGCGTTGTAATCAAAAAACTCATTTTCCGATGCGATTTCAGTTAGTGGCAGCGCCGTCATACCTGTTTTGGTCCGATATACACCGCATGTAACTTCAGTTCCATCTAAAAAAGATTCAATGACTACCGATCTTCCTTCTTGAAATGCTTGTTCCAATGCACCGCGAATTCCATCCGCCGTCTTGACTTTAGAAATTCCGAAAGAAGAACCCGAATCCGATGGTTTAACGAACAGAGGTAACCCAAGTTGACTGACAATTTCTTCCGCTGAAAACTGATCGATATGTGTAGTGAAAATCGATTTTGCCACTGGGATTCCAAAACCATTCAAAAATTGGTTGCAGTACCATTTATCAAAAGACAATGCGGATGGAAGTGGCCCTGAATTCACGTAAGGAATGTTATGCATTTCCAATAGCGCTTGAATTTTTCCGTTTTCACCTGGATCACCATGGATATAAACCAAGCCTACATCTATTCTAGTCTTGATTTCATCTTGAATGATCATTGTGTTTAAATCAAATGGCACGCGTTTTTCTGGTAAAATAGCCTCCCATCCACCTTTACTTACCTGAATACGAATAGGTTGATAACCCTCTGGAAAATGTTGTTCGATTGTCTGTGCACTTTTCATCGAAATTTCCCATTCAGAAGAAAAGCCACCGCAAAAAATACCCACCGTCTTCATGCTTTTGTTTTTATGCGAATTTAAATCTAAGAACGACATTTTAACTCGAGGCAACAAAAGCTTTTAACGAACCAATTGTTCATTGCTCAAAAAATCAAATTTGATTGTTCAAAGAAGGAGTATTCGTATTTTTGTTTTGTCTCATTACTTATACGCATGCGGCTGTTCTATTTTCTGCTCTACACTACCCTTAACTATTCGTTGCGGTTATTTTACCCAAGATTAAAATTGGTGAATAGCCCTAAACTTTTGTTAGGCAGAACCATTTATGTGAGCAACCATGCTGCTTCATTTATGGATCCTTTAGTCGTTACATCGTTAAGAAGACCGATTGTCTTTTTCTTAACGCGATCAGACGTGTTTACAAAATTTACCAAACCGTTCCTTTGGGCAGCTCACATGTTACCGATCTATCGACAATTGGATGGCGTTGATACAAAAGAACTCAACGCAAAGGTATTTGAGAAATGTACGAAAGTGTTGTCGTTCGGCAGAAACCTACTTATTTTTGGTGAGGGATTCACAGACGACGCGTTCATCAGACGACTAAAACCACTAAAAAAAGGTGCAATTCGCATTGGATTTACTGCACTAGAATCGATGAATTGGAAAAAGAAAATTTATATTGCTGCCGTTGGGTGCAATTATTCCGATCCAAACAAACTTGGAAGTGACTTATTAATTTCGAGCTCTGAGCGATTCTGCCTGAATGACTATAAAGAGGCTTACCTCGAAAATCCGAATCGAACAATTACCGAACTCACTCGAAAAGTAGAATTGCTTTTGCAAGAACAAATTACGCATGTAGAGGACAAGGATTGGAGTAATTTTCACGAACACGTAATGCGCATTACGCGAAAAGGCATGAACGCAGAGAATAGTGATTTTCGCATTCCATTGATTACACGTTGGCATTATTCGCAACAACTAGCCAATTGGATTAATAATCTAACGGTCGAAGAAAAAGCAAAATTACATAGTCTTCGCGATGAACTTTCCACCTATTTTGGGTTTATTAAACGCATGCGAATCAATGAAAATGATGTGTTTACTGTAAGTCAATTCAAGCCATTGAACCGACTAAATGAGTTGATACGTCTGATTTTATTATTCCCATTAGCACTGCTCGGATTTGTGCATTGCGGTCCTTGGTATATTGTCATCAAACGTTTTGTTGAAAAAACATTTAAACGACCTGTTTTCTGGGGATCGGTAAAATTACTTCTAGGTACGGCTGTATTTGGCTTGGTCAATATTCCATTCATTTTCATTTTTAAATCGTGGATATACCCGAGCACGGGTCTTGCATTACTCTATTATTTCGGAATTGGGTTTTATGGACTGGCAACGTACTCATGGTTTAACAACTATAAGCGCTTCAAAGAAAAAGGAAAAACAGCGAAGGTAGACCTATCAAAAATTGTAGCGAAACGCACATTAGTGTCCAGTCGAATTCAACAAGAAATCCCCATTTCTTGACTACCTGGAACTATGCAGTATGTAATAGACCAAACCAATTCCAACGGCAACTGAAACCACGAGATTAAGCATGGCATAAACATAATGTCCAGAATGAATCAAACCAACCGTTTCAATACTGAATGTACTAAATGTACTGAACCCACCACAGAACCCGATTAACACAAGTGGGTGGACCCAGGAGTATTCTTCCATTTTTGTTGACATCTGCACAGTGATTAAAGCCAATATTATAGATGCAACTAAATTTGAAATAAGTGTTGCAATGGGAAAGTTTGATGCAGTGAACGTACCAATAAGAAAACTTATTCCATAACGAACAAGACTTCCGATTCCACCACCAACAAACACGAATACTGCATTCATGACTCCAATTTAGTAAAAATCCGGAAGTAGTTTTGAAACAAGTAATGCACACTAAAACCGACCAAGCAACCAACGGTCGCGCCCGCAACTACATCACTAACGTAATGAACACCCAGATAAACCCTGCTTAAACAAACCAGAAATACTATTAATGGCAATAGCCACCTTAGAAATCGGTAAGTTGTGCTGAAAAATGCATAAATCAACGCCGCCATTGCTGCAAAATTAGCCGCATGCGATGAGATAAATCCGTATTGACCTCCTTTATAAAAATCACCGGGTTTTATTTGGTAAAAATGCAACTTATCAGTTAAAAGAAGGTTGTGCGAAGGACGGTAGCGCAAGAATACTTCTTTAAATGCATGAGTAGACAACTGATCAGTAATCACAATCGATAAAACAACCGATACAAAAAATGCCAACATGACCTTCCAATTGTATTTTCGATAGATAGCTACCAATACAAGGACATAAAATGGAATCCATATTAGTTTTCCGGAAATCAACCAGAACAACTCATCTAGAAATGGGGTATTGCAACCATTAATAGCTACAACCAACCACCTATCGATTGCCTCAAGCCGTTCCATCATCATTGAGAGACTTCCAAATAAGATCTTTAAGTTCGTTTAAACCAAGTTGGGTTATCGAAGATATGAACACCGTTGGAATCGCGGGTAAATCTTTCCGGATCGCTTGAATTAACTCGTCATCAAGCATATCAGACTTTGTTATAGCCAGTAGACGTTCTTTATGCAATAATTCGGGATTGTATTGCTTCAATTCATTGAGTAGAACTGCATATTCCTTTTGAATGTCATCACTATCCGCTGGAATCATAAACAGCAACAATGAATTTCGTTCAATATGGCGTAAAAACCGAATACCCAAACCCTTTCCTTGAGAAGCTCCTTCTATTATACCTGGAATATCAGCCATCACAAATGATCGGTAATCGCGGTACGAAACGATACCAAGGTTAGGTCGCAATGTAGTAAAAGGGTAATCGCCAATTTCAGGTTTAGCCGCAGAAAGAGCCGATAATAATGTACTCTTTCCTGCATTTGGAAATCCAACTAATCCTACGTCAGCAAGTAATTTTAATTCCAAGACCTTCCAACCTTCTTGTCCCTCTTCGCCGGGTTGCGCATGATGCGGTGTTTGATTGGTTGACGATTTGAAGTGATTATTTCCGAGGCCTCC
>CANHQC010000006.1 GCA_947462695.1 Flavobacteriales bacterium
GCTACACGCCAGAAATAGACCATGCTGTCTTCGCAGACTAATGGTGCTAATTGACCTGATGAAGCCATCTTCCATTGACTTGGATGCACTTCTTTTACTCCGCCTAAACCACTTACTGTAGCAAAGCGTTTGAACGGGCTGTTAAATAAATCAGTTGTGTCAAGTTCAAACCGGTACGTATTAAAGTCTGCAATGGGATTAACTGTTGACGCTTTAACAGTTACGCTATCAACGGGTACAACAGCAAACTCATAAGGAACAACGGGTACTATGCCATCTACATCGATAAACAATGTTTTGGTGATTTGATTGTTCTGTAATTCGTCGTATTGTTCATCAATGAGGTTGGGAATATCGGCTTTAATCTGAAAAGTGTTGAGCCCAATTCCAATTGTTGGTTGCAATGGAACCTTAAATTGAACGGTGTGCTTATAGTCAATCTTAGGAACGGCAAAAACGTAAATGGAATCGATTGTTGAAGACGGAAAACTACGCCTTACTTCAAGACTAAATGTATCTGTAATTGATCTTCCCAGGTTCGTTAACTCAATCGAAACTTCAATACTATCAGTGGTGAGGTCTAATTCTTGTGGTGAGAAGGTAACATTTTGTTCGAGTAATTCAATTTCTGGTTTTGTATGCCAATTTGGTTTAAGCATAGGATCACCATTCAATGCCATCTGCGTACAAGCTACTTCCGTAAATAGATTGGCTCCTGGGAATTCGAGTGAGCTGATGGTTGATTTAATGTGTTCGCCGATTGATTTCCCGTAATTCTGAGTAGCCATTGACTGATAAAATCCATTACTAAACTGATACAAAGTAGAGGAGAATCCAAGACTTAATTGTCCCATATAGGCAATGGCACCAGTACCAACCGAATTGACAAAGCCTTCTGATTTAGAAACACCAGATTGATAAATATTCCCGTTGTAGCATGAATTCGTGAATATAATCGGGTAACGACCGAAATTATTCCAATTTGATGGTTCATCAAGGTTGATTTCAAAACCTGTTGTTGTCGGCGCGGCGTGACCAAAAAATGTAATCAACGAGACGCCCTGTTCTATGCGATCCATAATGGCACTTAATTCAGCTGGATTCAGTGGATTGTTATCGACTTTGGCTGTAGTGGTTACTTTAGCTCCAAACTGCGGTCCTTCAATTACTTGCCTCATGGCATTCATGTATCCCTGGAAAGTAAATTGTTGCGTCGCGTTTGTTCCACCTACGAAATGAAGTATGTGTTTTTGCCAATCTTTATTCGGACTATTGTAAATGGAGAGTTGGTCTTGTTGCTGGTCGTATTGCTTTATTTTAGTCAAATAATTAAGCAATTCGGTGTTTGAGTTCACAGATATTCGACCTGTAGGAATCAATGGCGTCCATTTCGTTGTGCCAGGTAAATTGGATGTGATCAACGCATCGCTTGACGGTTGACCAAAAGACGGAACTAAGGATTGGGCATAAACTCCAGCATTAGATCGTGTTCCAGCACCCGTTGACGTAATTCCACCAATATTCGCCTCTCGTATTCCTTTACCGATTAAAAACAATCCAACTGGTTTTTCAGTGGCTAGGTTGTATATGTGGTTAGCAAAACGTCTAATTCCATTTATGTGCTTAGGTATTCCCCCGCCATATTGTTGGTAAAGTTCGTTGACATTTGCCAAAAGCACGTTGTAATTACCTCCCCCAGGTTCGCTGGATCGGTAAGTCGCGTATTCCACTGTGCCACTTTGCAATTGTGGCGGGTAGACCATGATCAATGCCTTATTCGGATTGTAGGCAGTTGTATTGCTGAAATTTGTGAAAAAGCCATTCGTGTTTACCGCTTTCAAAGAATTAACGATATCTGCGGTTCCTAATTCTTGGTAAATAACAGTTTGATTTGAACCGTTCGAACTATTCGGAATGAGCAATGTGGATGCACCATTATTCGAAATTGGATTGATTTTACGTGGCACATCTCCTAACACAAAAAACAAGGGGTTGTTTTGAGCGAAATTGGTTAAGTCTAACCGGATTTTTTGCTGCCCAGTTGCATTTCCGATAGAAAAACTGGTTTTGTTTAGTCCGCCCAAATTTGGAATTCTTGGATAGGTAAAGGACCAATAATTTATGGATTGAAAGTCGGTAGCTGCTCCTTGGTCCCCTACGATAGAAATTTTAAAATTGGTGGCTCCACTAGCAGGTAAAAATGCCGGCGAAAATTGGGTATTGAAGTGAAGAGCCTTGTAACCTGTGAAAATAGAATCTGCAATCACTGTATTCGCAGTTCCAATGGTATGTCTGGTGTGGTGGTTCCCACTTCCTGTAAAACTTGCATTCGAAACTCCAACAACTACGGATTTATAGCGAATTTCAGGCGTGTCAAACCCCTGGTATAACTGATCCAATACGGTTGAAGACCAAGTTGTCCATGTGAAGCCATTTGCACCATTTACCGGACTGTTTCCCCAACCTTCACCTGAGGTAAAAAAGGAACTTGATGCATCAGACGTTTTTTCACCTTCATTGTACGATGATGCAAAGGATTGAAATTTTTCAAATAGCAGGTAGTTAGCGGCTGAGTAACTCTGAAAGTTTTGATCGGTTTCAACTGTAAATCTTAAATTATTCGATTGGCTGTTCCATGTAAAGAAATACTCTACTGTATCATTATACAACGAGTATTTTGGGTTTCCAACATCCCCACTGGACTCATACAATGTACTGTCTAACCATCCATCGTTTCGTTGCCCGTAAAACAAAATGTAATCCCCAGCATTTAGTTGATTGTCGCCACCATCTTGAACAAACAAGGGAACTTCCTTTTCTCTTCCGAACACTTGAATATTCGCAGCTGTAAAACTATTAATTGGAATCCCAGAGGAAACCAATGCCGTATAATCAATGCGATGAATTCCGGTATTCCAAACTTTAATCGCATAATAACGCTGGTTGTAATTGATCCATTCATTACCATACGTCTGTCCGCTGGCAATATTTGTCAGAACAAGAAAAGCGAGTAGCAGGAAAACACGAATGGTTGACATTATTTCATATTCTTTGGTTTATCAAGTCCAATTCTCAGCGAGACAACATGAGAGTACAAGGCTACTGATGCATCTCCTATATCTGTAAACGCGTAGTCCAAATGAAAGTTCTTGATGTTCAAACCAATTCCAATGTTTGGCTGAACGTTGAGCACTTCAGTATCGTCAAAGTTTTTAACGTATTGCATGTTTGACACACCCGCTCGAACAGTTACAAACTCTTTAAATCCGACCGCGAGGCCCACATGCGGATCGACGGAAAAGACACCTGATTTAACAAGGACATTTCTTCTACCATCTGTGGTAATATTTAAATCCACCTCAGCTGCTGCATATAACCCATTCTTCGTAATGTCTATTTTGCGGTATCCAGCTAAAATTACTCGCGGTAAAGTTAATTCTAGTCCGTTCTCAGGCAGCGCGTTTCCGGTAGCTAGGAAAACTTCTTTTGTTGCTTCATCAAGGCTAAATACCCATGCATTGAAGGTTGAAGTAACATCACGAGCAACCAAGCCAAACTTCCATTTGTTTTTGATGTGGTATTGTGCACCTGCATCCAAACCGAAACCGTATGATTTTGCAAAATCACCAATCTGACGGTAAATAACTTTGAAGTTTCCTCCCACATTTAGTCCTTCAATCTTCGTTTTTCGGGCGTAGGATAATAAAAATGCATAATCTGCCGCAGTGAATGTCGTAATTCTGTCGTAATCAATATTCCCCAGGTTATCAATTAATTGGGTGGTGTTTGGAATGTCGTCAACAGCAAATCGTAAAACTGAAAAACCCAGTGCACTTCTGTCGTCAATTCGATGAGCTAAACCAAGGTAATCGTACTTTGCTATGCCAGCAAAAAATTCGGCATGCATTAAGCCAACATCTAACCATTTATTCACCCCAATCAATCCTGCTGGATTCCAATAACCCGAATTGACATTGTTCGTTTGAGCAACAACAGCATTGGCCATTCCTAACGCATCTGCTCCTACACCAATAGACAAAAATTCATTTGAGTACTTCGGAGCAAGCGTTTTATCGTCTTGAGCAAACAAAGGTAATTGGCAGAAAATCAACAGGATAATAATAAATTGCTGTATGAAGGAAGTCATGCTTTCAAAATTAAAAAGTGATCGTAATAACAGCATATTCATTAAAAAATTGTGTTCTTTGCGAAAGAAGAAGCTTTACATACGACGTAAATTTAAGAGATTTCGATTGGAGATTTACGTGTAAGGTTAAAAAAATAGCGAATGAAATTATTTACCTTGCCCAATTTGTTCACAGGTATGAACCTCATGTGTGGTATCATTGCCATTGTGTTTACCTTTGCAGGACGCATAGACGTCGCTCCATGGCTTTTGTTGGTTGCCGCTATTTTTGATTTTTTTGATGGCATGTTAGCTCGAAAAATGAACCTTTCCGGTGAACTTGGAAAACAACTTGATTCACTTGCGGATGTGGTTTCATTTGGCTTGGCACCCGGGTTTATTATGATGGTTGTTTTGGTTCTATGCTTACACGGTGATGCACCTTTTTATATTAATGATTTTGCATCCAATACCCATTTTGAATTGCAAAACTGGATGAATTCTGTTTTTTACAGTGCTCCTAATGGTTTACAAAATGGTTCTCTATACTTACCGTTTATTGCCCTGCTTATTCCTTTTTTCTCTATGTTCCGTTTAGCGAAATTCAACATCGATGATCGTCAGTCAGATGCATTCATCGGGGTTCCTACACCGCTAAACACGATTTTCTTCATGTTTTTTCCATTTGTACTGCAATCTGAGTTCAGCGCCATTCAACTCTATCCGTCAAGTTACAGTTGGCTATTGAATGAATACATTCTATCCGGAATAGTTCTGTTGATGAGTCTTCTTCTCATTGCTGAGTTGCCATTGATCTCGCTTAAATTCAAGCATTTTAGGTGGAGAGATAATGAATATCGATACAGTCTTCTGGTTGGTAGTTGCATCCTAATTTTTAGTCTATTCGTTTGGTCTATTCCTTTAATTGTATTTTTGTACTTGATTATATCCTTAATCGAAGTACGCATTAAGAAAAACAAACAGAATGAAATTCAAAGCTGAAATAGACGTAATGCCTTTAGATGCCCTTCTTGATCCTCAGGGTAAAGCTGTGACAAACAGTATGAAAAATATCGGACTTTCTGAAATTGACGGTGTTCGAATTGGTAGACACGTGCGCCTTTTCATTGAAGCAGGCGATCAAGCTACGGCAGAACAGAAAGTGGAGGAAGCATGCAAGAAATTGTTGGCCAATCAAATTATGGAATCCTATTCTTTCATTGTAACGCCTGTTTAATATGCGTGTTGGTTTGACGGGTTGTAACCTCGTTGGACAGTCTTTATCTCGTAATGAAAGTCAATCCTTTTGTGCGATCAATCCAACCAACAACAAATCTTTGGAGCCTTTCTTCTTCATTGCTGGAAATGAAGAAATTCAAGGAGCATTAGAAAAAGCAACTGCTGCATTTCCTGTTTTACAAGAAAAATCTGGGTCAGAAACAGGCTTGCTCTTGCGTGGGATTAAAAACGAGCTTGAACTGAATGCGAAAATAATACTGATGCGTTATCAGCTTGAATCTGGATTAGCTGCAGAAAGAGCTCAAATAGAGTTCAACAGGACACTTTTACAAATTGATCAGTTTATTGAATTGGCTGAATCCAGTAGTTGGAGAGAGCCGTCTATTGATACGCCACAAAACAGGTCCTTAATCACTCCAGATCTACGAAAAATGAATGTGGGAATTGGTCCTGTTCTTGTTTTTGGTGCAAGTAATTTCCCTCTAGCATATTCTACTGCCGGTACAGATTCAATTTCAGCCCTTGCTGCGGGTTGTCCGGTAATTGTAAAAGCACATCCGTACCATCCAGGCACAAGTGAGCTAGTCGCACAATGCATTCGAAACGCAATTGAAATGGCTGACTTTCCCGACGGAACATTTAGCCATCTTTTTGACGATGGTTTCAGCGTTGCAGAAAAATTAGTAATGGATAAACGTGTGAAAGCAGTTGGATTTACAGGAAGCCAAACTGGTGGAAGAGCTCTTTTTGATCTCGCCAATTCTCGTCCAGATCCAATTCCCGTTTTTGCTGAGATGGGGAGCACGAATCCAATGGTTGTTTTTCCAGATTTATTAAAGGAGAAAACAGCGGATTGGGCCAATGCCATTGCTCAATCAGTAACCAATGGGGCTGGGCAGTTTTGCACAAAGCCTGGATTGATCTTTTGTTTGGTTTCGCCAGAAACAACACCTTTTATTGATGCGCTAATTAGATGTGTTTCAGAAGAGAAGAATATGGAAATGATTCATCCGAACCTAAGGGAAAATTACTTGAGAAAGGTGAAGCTGAGCTGCGAAAAGATAAAGGATAGACAAGTTGATGTTACGTTCGACAACGTTGAAAGTCTAGTGCTTACCTGTTCCGCAAGTCAATTTATTGCTGATCCATCTCTGCAATCAGAGGTTTTCGGTCCTTTTGCTTTGGTTGTTCTTGCTGAATCAGTTGTGGAGTTGAATCAGTGCCTTGAGTCGCTTGAAGGTCAACTTACTGGGAGTGTCTTAGGATCGTTTTCAGAGTTGGGAAAGAACTACGAAACCCTTCAACTTATTCGATCGAAAGTTGGTCGAGTTATACTAAACGGGGTGCCAACAGGTGTAACGGTTTGTCCTTCCATGCATCACGGCGGACCTTATCCAGCGTCAACTGATAGCAGGTTTAGTTCGGTGGGTATCGATGCGATTAAGCGATTTGTTCGACCGCAATCCTTCCAAAATTGGCCAAATGAGTTATTGCCTCCAGCACTTCGAAATGACAACCCGTTGAATTTAAATCGTCGTGTTGATGGAAATTGGTCATTCGCTGAAATAAAACCGTGAAAAAGTGTAAAATACGATTTGATATTCTAGAGTAGTGAAAATCTATTTATACCTTTGTTTCGAACATAAAATTAAAAGCTATGGATCAGTTGAATTCACCAGAAGTTAAAAAGAGCAACGGCGCTTTCTTGATCATTATAATTGCCTTACTTGCAGGTTTGGGTGCGATGGCTTATTTATGGTCCAAAAAGAATTCAGAACTCAATGACTGCATGAACGAAAACAAGTTGTTGAATTCCGATATGAAGGGAATGGATAACATGATGGCCGGATACGTCGGTAATATGTCCAACGACCTCAAAACAGATTTCAAAAACATGCTTAAAACATACGATGCGTTGATCGCAAAAGACAAAACAAAAGCGGATTCGTTGAATATTCAGAAGCAAAAAATTCAGTCCTTGATCAATGAATTGAACAGCAATAAAAAAATGTCGGCTTCTCAATTAATTCGCATGCAACGTGAAAATGAAACGTTGAGAAACATCATGAAAGGGTACGTGAAACAAATCGATTCGTTGAATACGCTCAACTTAAAATTAACTTCGGTTCTTGATGAGACGACTACCAAATTGAGTGTAACTACTGAAGAGCGTGATCAATACAAAGCTGATGCTGAACAAAAAACTGAGCAGGTTCGCAAAGGTTCGCGTCTGCAGGCATATGGATTCACTTCTGCTGGTTTGCGCATGAAGTTGAATGATATGACGGAGCCAACAAACCGGGCCAAAAATGTAGTACAAATTAAATCATCGTTTACGTTATCTGAAAACCCGATTACATCGGCAGGACGAAAAACAGTCTACATGCAAGTAATTAGTCCGGATGGGCGCACCTTACAGCAGCGATCTTCGAATACGATTCAAACAGAAAATGGTGCTGTTCCTTATTCGGACAAAAAAGAAATTGATTACCAAAATGAACGAATCGACCTCTCTATTTTCTATGATTTGAAAGGAGAAGATGCTGCTAAAGGAAACTATAAAGTCAAAATATACTGTGACGGAAACCTGATTGGTTCGGATAGTTTCACCTTAAAATAAGCGAATAACAAACAAACAAATAAATGGTAAATATTTTTATTGCAAACCTTGATTGGGAAATTACTTCAGAGGATTTGAAAACGACTTTTTCCGCCTTCGGACCTGTGAATTATGCTCATGTGGTTTACGAGAAGGAGACCAAGCGATCGAAAGGGTTTGGTTATGTGGAGATGGAAGAAACCGATCATGCCATCAATGCCATAGATGCATTAAACGGTATGGAGATCAACGGCCGAAAGTTGGATGTTAAAATAGCATCTCCTAAAGGCAATCGGCCGCCAAAAAAAGAGGTTGTTAAAAAGCCATTTGAAAAGAAACCATTTGAAAAGAAGCCTTTTAGAAGCGACAATCGATTCGAAGGAAAGTCGGGAGAGCGTTTCTCAAGAAATTAAATACAAAGCCCACACCATTAAACGTTAACATGTCAGAAGCAATTCATCAAGGTTATGTTCATGCGGACATTCAAGAAAATGGCGTTGCCGTAATTGAATTTGGACATCCATTGAGTAATTCACTCCCAGGAAAAATCTTACAGCTTTTAGCAGATAAAATAACCGAATTAGGTAAGGATAATGCCGTTAAGGTTATCCTTCTTAGATCCGGTGGGGAAAAAGCGTTTTGTGCAGGAGCAAGTTTCGATGAACTCATTTCAATTAACGACCTTGAGACCGGGCATCACTTTTTCTCTGGATTTGCAAAAGTCATCAATGCGTGCCGAAAAGCCCCTAAATTTATTATTGGTCGCGTGCAAGGAAAAGCAGTTGGTGGTGGAGTAGGATTGGCTTCAGCTGTAGATTATTGCCTCGCCACAAAATATGCCGATGTTAAATTATCAGAATTGGCTGTCGGTATCGGGCCATTTGTTGTAGGTCCAGCTGTGGAACGAAAAATAGGTCTTTCAGCTATGAGTGAATTGGCCATTAACGCTACCGAATGGCGTACGGCAGATTGGGCAAAGAAGAAGGGGTTGTTTACGGACGTATTTGATTCTGAAGAAGAGATGGATGCCGAAATTGACCGCCTCGCGAATCAATTGGCCAAATCAAATCCCGAAGCAATGTCCATGTTGAAAAAAGTATTTTGGCAAGGGACAGAGCACTGGGATGACTTACTGGCGGAACGTGCAGGAATGAGTGGGCATTTGGTGTTGAGTGATTTTACCATCAATGCCATCAATGCATTCAAAAAGAAATAACCATTATTAGGAATTAGTCCAGCAGTTATCCATTTTCTGTTGACTTCATTTTGCACTATTTATGATTGAATAGCTGCCTCTGAATCGGATCATTTTATTCCATCATTATTTTTAGTGATAAATCCAACCGCTTTTTTTGAAAAAGGATTTGTTAATAAAAATAGAAATCATATCTTTGCACCCCCAATTTAGGGATATTGTCTTATTTTAATTAAAGTAGTGTGAATACATTAAGTTACAAAACCGTTTCCGCCAACAAGGCAACCGCGAACAAAAAGTGGTTAGTGGTGGATGCTGAAGGCCAGACTGTTGGTCGTTTAGCAAGTAAGGTGGCGAAGATTATTCGAGGTAAACACAAGACGAATTTCACTCCTCATGCTGACTGTGGTGATAACGTAATCGTTATCAATGCAGAGAAGGTTTCTTTTTCGGGAACTAAGTTAGTAGACAAAGAGTACGTTCGTTACACGGGTTACCCGGGTGGACAACGCATCACCACCGCACAGGATATGTTGAAAAAACACCCTGAGCGATTGATTGAGAAAGCTGTAAAAGGTATGTTGCCGAAAAACAAGCTTGGTCGTCAGTTGTATACGAATCTAAAAGTATATACTGGTACAGAGCACAAACATGAAGCGCAACAACCGGAAGTATTTAATCTTGATACATTCAAATAAGCATGGAAATCGTTAACACATTAGGAAGAAGAAAAACGTCTGTTGCACGTGTTTACTTGTCAAAAGGAACAGGTAAAGTAATTGTGAACAACAAGGATTATAAAGTTGCATTTCCAGTTGCTGTATTGCAATCTAAAATCGAACAACCATTTGCTTTAACAAATACTGCTGGCCAGTACGATGTAAAAATAAATGTGTTTGGTGGAGGAATCAACGGTCAAGCTGAGGCTATCCGTTTAGGAATTGCACGTGCATTAGTAGAAATAGCTGCAGAAAACAAACCGTTGTTGAAAGCTGAAGGATTGATGACGCGTGATCCACGAATGGTGGAGCGTAAAAAACCTGGACAGCCGAAAGCACGTAAGAAATTCCAGTTCTCTAAACGTTAAGAGTATTAGGCAATTGTTTAGTATCCAAACGCAGTGTACCCTTCAACTTCAATTGAACCCACTGCCGTTGATTAAACAAGTCTGCTAGTCAGACAGCGAATGTAAACAGTTAAAAAGTAAAAAAATGTCAAAAGTAAATTTCGAAAGTTTATTAGAAGCAGGTGTTCATTTCGGACACTTAAAAAGAAAATGGAATCCGGCAATGGCGCCGTATATTTTCGAGGAAAAGAAAGGTATTCACATTATCGATCTCAATAAGACAATTGCACACCTCGATCAGGCATGTGCAGCCATGAAGCAAATTGCACGTTCCGGAAAGAAAGTTCTTTTTGTTGCAACTAAAAAACAAGCGAAAGAAATTGTTGCCCAAAAGGTAGCAGAAATCAACATGCCATTCGTTACAGAACGTTGGTCAGGTGGAATGTTAACTAACTTCCAAACAACACGTAAGTCCATCCGCAAAATGACGACCATTGATAAAATGAAGTCTGATGGTACATGGGAAACATTGAACAAGCGTGAGCGTTTATTCAAAACTCGTCAACGTGAGAAACTTGAAAAGAACTTCGGTTCGATTGCTGAAATGACTCGTCAGCCAGCAGCGATTTTCTTGGTTGATATTTTGAAAGAACACATCGCATTAAGCGAAGCTAAACGATTGAACATTCCAACGTTTGCGATGGTTGATACCAATTCTAATCCAAAACTAGTTGATTTCCCAATTCCAGCAAATGATGATGCGACAAAGTCCATCTCATTAATCTTGGATGCGATTTGTGGGGCAATCAAGGAAGGACTAGATGACCGTAAAAACACGAAAGTGGCGGATAAAGATGAAGTAACTGAAGAAGTAGTTGCAACTGAAGTATCTACTGAAGAGAACAAAGATTAATTAATAGAAAATTTAATATCATGGCAATTACAGCTGCAGATGTAAATAAACTTCGCCAACAAACAGGTGCCGGAATGATGGACTGTAAAAATGCGTTGGTTGAATCAAACGGAGATTTTGAAGCAGCAATCGATATCCTTCGTAAGAAAGGACAAAAGATTGCAGCGAAGCGAGGTGAAAATGATGCACGTGAAGGATTAATTATTTCACAAGCATCAGCTGAAGGTAACTACGGTGTTGTTTTAACCTTAAACTGTGAAACAGATTTCGTAGCTAAGAACGACGGATATCAAGCACTTGTTCAATCATTAGTTGATTTAGCGCTTGCTCACAAGCCATCGACAATTGATGAACTTAAGGCGTTGAAATACGACGATAGATTGACTGTAGACGAGAAAATCACTGAGCAAATCGGTGTGATTGGTGAGAAACTAGATCTTTCTAACTATGGTACAATTGAAGCAGCTCGAGTAGTAGCTTACAATCACCCTGGAAACCAATTAGCTACGTTAGTTGGTTTGAACAGTGGTTCAGCAACAGCAGAAGACGCAGGAAAACAAGTAGCTATGCAAGTAGCAGCAATGAATCCGATCGCGTTGAATAAAGATGGCGTTGATGCACGTACAATTGAGCGTGAAATCGAGGTAGGTAAGGACTTAGCTATTCAAGAAGGAAAACCTGCTGATATGGCTGAGAAAATTGCTATGGGTCGATTGAATAAGTTTTTCCAAGAGAACACGCTACTAAGTCAAGCGTTTGTTCGTGACAATAAAATGACTGTTGAGCAATTCCTTGCGAGTGCTGAAAACGGTTTAACGGTTACGGAATTTAAACGATTCTCATTGAGTTAATCACTATATAAAAAAGGCTATCGGTAACGATAGCCTTTTTTTTGTGCACAATAATTACAAAAACCATTAGATTAGTCCCATGATGAAATACAATCGAATTCTATTAAAACTGAGCGGAGAATCCCTGATGGGCGAAAAGCAGTTCGGTATTGATAACAGCAGACTTTCGCAGTACGCGAATCAAATTAAAGAAATCCACGATTTAGGGGTGGAAATTGCTATTGTCATTGGCGGTGGGAATATATTCCGAGGTGTACAAGCGGAAGAAGGAGGTATGGATCGTACGCATGGTGATTATATGGGTATGTTAGCTACGATGATTAATTCTATGGCGTTGCAGTCAGCCCTTGAAACAGTCGGATTGAAGACCCGATTACAATCAGCGATTGAAATGAAAGAAATTGCTGAACCGTATGTTAGACGTCGAGCTGTACGTCACTTGGAAAAGGGAAGAGTAGTCATTTTTGGAGCGGGAACAGGTAATCCATTTTTTACTACTGATTCAGCGGCATCCTTGCGAGCAATTGAAATCAATGCAGACGTCATTTTGAAAGGTACACGGGTTGATGGAATTTACACGGCTGATCCATTTAAAGATCCAACAGCAAAGAAATACGATATTATATCATTTGATGATGTCTATTCAAAAGACTTGAAGGTGATGGACATGACAGCGTTTACGTTGTGTAAAGAAAATGACCTTCCGATTATCGTTTTTGACATGGATACGCCAGGGAATTTAGTTCGTTTATTAAAAGGCGATCAGGTCGGAACGATTGTACGAAACTAGAAAATCTTATTTTTGCACAAAACTGTTTATCATGGTAGAGGACGTTCAATTGATTTACGACGAGTTCAAGGCTTCTAATCAGAAGTCAATGGCACATTTGGAGAATGAATTAACTAAAATACGCGCTGGCAAGGCTACACCTTCAATGTTGAATGGCGTTATGGTTGATTATTACGGTTCACCGACTGCAATACAGCAAGTTGCAAATATTTCTACAATGGACGCACGCACAATTACAGTGCAGCCATGGGAAAAAAACATGTTGAATGAAATCGCCAAAGGAATCATCAATTCGAATCTTGGCTTTGCACCTCAAAACAATGGTGAGGTATTGATTATTTCTGTTCCCCCTTTAACAGAGGAACGTCGACGCGAACTGGCGAAAAAAGCAAAAGCTGAAGGAGAACATGCGAAAGTAGGAATACGAAATAATCGCAAGGATTCACTTGATATGTTGAAGGACCTAAAAAACGATGGATTGTCAGAAGATTTGTTTAAAGACGCAGAAGAGGAAATTCAGCAAATCACGAATGGATTTTCTAAGAAAGTGGATGAACTGATCGATTTGAAAGAAAAAGAAATCATGACGATCTGATTTCGGATTTCCGTTTTATTTTACCATCACTTCAACACGCCTATTTGCTTGTATTTCTTGCTCATTTTTAGGCTTAGGATATATTGGTTTCGAATTGCCGAAGCCCTTCGTTGACAGTCGATCTTTTTGAATCCCATTTTCAATCAAGTAACGCATCACACTTTTTGCGCGTTCATCAGACATGCGCTGACTCGACGGTGTATTTGGTCCTACTGCGTAGACATGTCCGTGAATTTCGATAGCTATTTCAGCATTCATTGCCATAAAATCACGCAGTCGAATGAGTTTTGGTAGCGCACCATCCGTAAAAAGATCCGTTCCTGCTCGAAATTCAATTTCATCGAGTTGAAATGATTTTCCCTTGCTGATGGGATCCATATAGATGGTAATTTCTTGTTTGTCCTTATTTGTCAAGGATTCGATTTTATCAATAAAGAAATATCCTTTTGCATCACATTTAATTGATGCCTTACCTGATCGAGTAACCGTAGCCAAAATATCGGTGCCGTAATAAGCTGCAGTAACGTCTTTTACTCCTTCAACCACCACAGAGGCAACTATTGGTTGCTTAGTTATGGCATCTCGAACAGCAATATGTACCATTGGGGAATAATTGTCTACACGCGTATCGACAATTTGTTTTTCGACTTGAGGAACTGATGTTCCAGTGAATACCACATTGTAAGAAACGATTTCGGTACTTTTTTCCTGTGCGAGTAACACAAGAAAAACGGTCTCACCTTGCTCAAGTGAAAGGGGAGGAAGGGATTCATTTTCAGTTTTAGCAATTCGAATGGTACCGCCTTCTCGAACTTGCATTTGTCCAATTCTGCTCACCGAACCTTTTTCAATGGTTTCACACAAGGACTTTTTATTTCCTTTGAATACAATTAACTGTAATTCACCTTTCGGGATTTTGGCTTCAAAATAAAATTGACCAGCACTTTTAGCAGTGAAGGATAGCCAAATGGCATTTTCGCTTAGGAACATGGCATCTGAATACCCGACTAGGTCTGTCTTTTTTCCGATTTCACCCGTAAATTTCGTAGAATATGAACCTGAATTGACCAATTCAATGGCACCTTCACAGTCGGACAAATGACCACTGGTAGCATCATCCGACTGTGAAAAAGACGAAAAATGCGTAAGGACAATGACTAGGACTATGAAATACGGTTTCATGTGTGTATCAAATGTACGAAAAAATGTGCGTGTCTGGCTTCGATATATTGTTAAGTGAATGTTCTGTGTATACCACTGATCAAAATCATTACCACAGTGAATAACGGAAGGTTAATTGGAAAGTTTCAATTGCCCACTTAGCCTTAAAAAAGCCTTCAAATAATCATTTGTTGCGTCGATATGAACTACGTTAATTGAACTAACTCCTCCGGAAAGATGAATGCCATCAGTAACTGAACTGTTCAGTGCTTGTTCAATTTCCTTTTTTAGGTCAGCTAGTAACGGAGCAGCGGGAATGGTTAATGCAGCAGTTAGTTCGTTCGAAATGGTTTTTGCGTATATTTTAGCAAGAAGGGTGAATAGCTTTTTTTTGAAGTAAACGTGATGAATCAGGTCAGGAAAAAAGAGTTGCTGTGTTGAATCTTCCAAGCAAGGTGTTCCAATTAATTTTAACGTGCCTTTTAAATCACCTGAAAAGAAGACATCTATCCTCATTTTTGAGGTGGATGTTGGATTTGTGCGAATGGAATCTAGCCGGATCTTTTTATTCTTTATGGAGATGATTTCTTTCGATAACGCTTCTGTTATAAATGAACTTAGCGAATCGTATCCTAAATGGAGTTGAATGGTTAAATCATAGCCTTTCCTTTCTGAAATAGGCGATAACGGAGGCAGTGAACGTAACTTTTTCTCAGTAGTTGCTGTGAAAAACTCAGGAGTCGCTTTCAATTCAACGGGGAAGTTCAGTTTGTTTTGATGAAATGAATGAGTACCAATTCCAAGTGAGTTAACGTTTAAGTGCATGTAACCATATGATGGGATTGAAATTGGAAGAGCGAGCGCGCTCCACGCTTCTTGTACGTCATTCACGATGTTCACCGCTTCTATTTTTTCATCGATTTCTTCTGAAACCACTGTTAATTCAGTAGTAAGTTCTTTTCTTAACCGGTCAGTAATGTCAATTGATGCTATTGTTAACGCACAAGGATCGATTAAATCCACTTGATTAAGTCTTGTTGAAGAGGATAATCGGTAGTCTGCCAAGAGATCAACTTTAGTGGTAAATCCAATTTCAGCCTTTCGTTTCGCTTCATCAATGCCGCAAGATCCTTTGATACGAGGCGTTAAACAAGTCCCTTTTTCATTTAGTAAATAAGAACATTTGGGGCAATAATTAATCCTTAAGTCATACTCGAGCAAGGAAGAAAACGTTAATTCACTTCCCTTACCAAGAAAATTAATTGGTTTTCGATCGGCATTAAGTTCAAAACTAACTCCCTCACACGACCAGTTAGCTGATTGAAAATGGGTTGGAACTGCATCATTGAGCTTTTTGAAATACTGCGGAAGGTTGATAGACACATCAATAGATGCATACGACTGATTCAACGCATTTAATGCTGATTTTTCTTGTGCTGTTTTTACCTGAAGAAAGGTGGCAATTTCAGTCGTTTTGGGTTGACATGAACTCACGATGAAAAGGACATGTAGCCAGATCAAAAAGGAACGAAAGAAATGGCTGATACTCGAGTTTTTCACGTTAGCTAAAATATGGCTCACATTGCAAAGATGCATCATAAAAAAATGTATTTTTGACCTAACCATTAAAAAAAAATAACATGAAAAAAGGACTTTTCGTTTTAGGATTCGGAATCGTTGCATTGACATCTTGTGTAAAGGAGCGTACGTGTACGTGTACAACTACTGACTCATCTACAGGTTTTTCTGTAACTGACAGTGAAGTGTATACTACAGATAAAGAAACTGCACAAACAGCTTGTGATTTGAACGAAGGAACGTTCGGAACATTTTCTACAACTTGTACGTTGGACTAATCGTTTCGATGAGAAATTAAAAGCGGAGGTGTTACACTTCCGCTTTTTTTATTTGCGTCTTTTCAAAAGAACAGTTTGTGCGTAAGAAGGCGCATAACTGTTTACTTTCAGTGGATTTTCTTTCTCGTTAGTTTGTGTACTTCTGCTTGGTTTATCGATCATCGCACCAAATAGCTCTAACCGAATACCTTTATCCGTAAGTGACATCGAACTTGAATGTACCATGCCTTCCACTTCAAAAATCGAAAGAAAAGCACCATTTCGGAACGGTAAATCAATCAATACTCCGTCTTGCTCATCTAAAACAAAGGTATTGTCCGTTATTCGTTTGATTCGATAATCCTTCATCAGAGGATCTTTACCTACCACCTTGTAGATTATTGTATAAGTCCAAATCGAATCTTTTTTTACCTCAACAAAGTCAAATTCAACCGCTACGGTTTGTGTATTCTTTCCTGATGAAAGGTTCATTTCACCGGCATATTTACCTATCCATTCATTCGGGTTGAATACCTGGGCATGAAGTGTTCCGAAACTTAAAATGAATGCAATAACACACAGTTGA
>CANHQC010000007.1 GCA_947462695.1 Flavobacteriales bacterium
CGATTTTCACAAATCTGCTTTTGATACATATACGACGGAATTTGCCTTGGTTTACACTGATATTCAAGAAACGATTAAATCTTTAGCGGAATGGTCGCGTGCGAAACGCGTGCGAACGAACCTCATGAATTTACCAGGTAAATCAACCATTTACCGCGAACCTTATGGTGTTTGTCTAGTGATTGGCGCCTGGAACTACCCTTATCAATTGACTTTAGCACCTGCAATAGCCGCATTAGCAGCTGGAAATACGGTTATCATTAAAGCGAGTGAATTGCCTGCTCACTCTGCCCGAGTGTTGGCCAAAATGATCAACACCAATTTTAGTCCAGATCTACTCTATGTGGTTGAAGGAGGTCCAGAGGAAACCAACTTGTTAATCGACTTGAAAATGGACTACATCTTTTTCACTGGAAGTGTCCGTGTCGGTCGATTGGTCTATCAGGCAGCAGCGCAGCACTTGACACCAGTCACATTGGAATTGGGCGGAAAAAGTCCGGCAATTATTGACGAAAGTGCACAATTATCAACAACTGTTCGACGTTTGGTTTGGGGCAAGTTCTTAAATGCTGGTCAGACGTGTATAGCTCCAGATTATGTATACGTTCATCGATCGATTTACGTTCATTTCCTTGAAGAACTCATCAAGCAGATTGAAAAAAACGCCTATTCATTAGCCAATGGTAATTACGTTCAAATTATAAATACACATCATTTCAATCGCCTCAAAGAACTCATCGCTACAGATCGCGTGCATTACGGTGGAGAGTTAGATGAAGAAAATCGCGTGATTTCACCTACCGTTCTAACGGATGTAAGTTGGGAGGATTCGGTCATGCAAGAAGAAATTTTCGGTCCGATTTTACCTATTTTAGTTTACGATCAACTGGATGAGGTTATTTCAACCATTCAAGCACAACCGAAACCTTTATCATTGTATCTATTCACCAGAAAATCTTCCGTCAAAAAGCGAATAATGAGCGAATTATCTTTTGGTGGAGGTGCGATCAACGATACGATTATGCACATTACCAACAGCAACTTGCCTTTCGGAGGTGTTGGAAACAGTGGAATTGGAAGTTACCATGGAGAAGCTGGTTTTAAGACATTCACCCATGAAAAGAGCGTGTTCGAAAAACCATTATGGGGAGAACCATCGATTAAATTCCCACCATATTCCTCGAATAAATTAAAATGGATAAAGCGTATGCTTCGAATGAGTTCTCTTTAATGATGCAGATTCACCTCAAGAACGCATAGCACACTGCATCTGTAGAAAATTTATTCTCAGATTAACACGGTTTATACAGGACGTTTATTTTTGAGTTCTAGTGGCTATTTCATTTTTAATTGTAAAAAAAGCCATTCGGTGTTTCATAAAGATCGGAAGAAATACAATTGGGAGAATTGAAAAGATCAACGGATTTCCGGCAATAAAATTAAGCACCGCAACCAGTACAAAGGCAACCATCACAACACTGATGCTTATAAAATTCGTTTTTCTTTTTTGCTGTTCGCTCAACAATTGTTCATCCGTTAAATGGCTTAAATTTTCTGTAGTTTTCATTTTCGTTCTTGATTAATGCAATGTTCTTTTTACCCTTAAATGCTATTTTTTATCGAGAAAAGTGATCGATTTAACTGACATCAACCAACATATTACACATCAAATGAGTGTATTGAAAAGGAAAACTTCTATTCGATTGTGCCAATGTAGGTAATTAAATGACAATTGTAGCGTATTTCTTTCAACAGTCAGTTTCTAAGTAATTGACCACAACTCGACAAATTGTCTTGTAATAACCTACCCATTACAATTATGCACTTTTTCGTTTTTTAAGATACGACGAAGCGATTGGTAAGAAAAAGATCAATAAGGTGAGTGCCGAAATGAATAAATCGAATTGCTCTGATTCGATCCATTTAAATGATTCATCGAAATGAACCAATAGAGCGAAGCACAATTTTATCCCCAGAATTCCAATAACAATAAACGCTGACTTCTCAAGAAACGGATATTTCTCCATGAGCACAACAAAGTACTTAGCGACAAATCGCATAGCAAGAATACCGATGAAGACACCCGTACAAATCAAGAAAATGTTCGGTGTATAAGCTACTACAGCGAAAATGTTGTCGATGGAGAAAACGATATCCATGAATTCTACCGCAATAACCGTAGACCAAAAAACACCGATTGAACCTACTGTTGCTTTGTAAAGTAAACTTTTCTTCACCTCTTTGACCTCATCTTGAGCCTCCTGTTTTATTCCTTTCGCAAAATGACTGATGGCCATCCATAAGAGGTAAAAACCACCGATTGGTTTCAACCACCATATTTCCAAAATCTGTTCAACTAAAACAAGCGCCACTCCTCGAAAGATGTATGCTCCAAGAATACCGTAACGAAGTGCCTTTGCCTGTTGTTGCTCTGGTAAATCTTTGACCATGGTAGCTAAAACAGCCGCGTTATCAAAAGATAAAATCACTTCTAACAAAATAATACCAAATATTACCATCATGGCATGAAGGGGATTATCCGTTAGCATTTCAAGAAGATCATTCCAATGATTGGCCATATTTTTATGTTTTTGTCAAAGATACCAAACACAACGAGATCAGAATAAGCAGGTTTAAAAATTGTAACTTCGCCTTATGGATTTTCAATTGGTTTCTGAATTCGAACCTACGGGTGATCAACCTTCAGCAATAGAACAATTGGTTGAAGGATTGCAATTGGGTCTGCACAGTCAAACTTTACTTGGTGTAACTGGAAGTGGGAAAACGTTCACCGTAGCTAACGTGGTTGAACAAATCAATCGTCCTACGTTGGTATTGTCACACAACAAGACACTTGCAGCTCAGCTATACGGAGAGTTCAAACAGTTCTTCCCGAATAATGCCGTTGAATATTTTGTTTCTTATTACGATTATTATCAACCTGAAGCCTATTTACCTGTTACGGGAACATATATCGAAAAGGACCTTCAAATCAATGATGAAATTGAAAAACTCCGACTTTCAGCCACATCAGCCTTGTTGTCGGGAAGGAAAGATGTATTGGTTGTGGCATCCGTTTCGTGTATTTATGGTATTGGGAATCCAAATGAATTCGCAAAAAGTATCTTACATCTCAACGTTGGCCAAACAATTTCACGGAATAAATTCCTCTTTCAATTAGTTGAAAATCTCTACTCTCGCTCACATGCAGATTTTAAACGGGGCATGTTCAGGGTAAAAGGCGATACGGTTGATATTTATCTCGCGTATGCAGATTATGCCATACGAATCGAATTTTGGGGAGATGACATTGAGGCTATATCATCCATTGATCCAATGTCCAACACGCGACTAGATACCTTTCAAGACATCAATATTTTTCCTGCCAATATTTTTGTGTCAAGTCCTGAAAATACTAAAATAGCTATTGAACAAATTCAAGATGACCTCATCATTCAGGTGGAGAATTTTAGGAAAGCAGGGAAAATTGAAGAGGCTAAGCGATTGGATGAACGCGTCAATTACGATTTAGAAATGATTCGAGAGTTAGGTTATTGCTCGGGAATTGAAAACTATTCGCGGTATTTTGATCAACGTCAACCCGGTGAAAGGCCTTTCTGTTTATTGGATTATTTTCCCGATGATTTTTTAATGGTTATCGATGAAAGTCACGTCACTGTTCCTCAAATAAGGGCTATGTATGGTGGAGATCGATCGAGGAAGATAAACTTAGTCGACTACGGATTCCGCCTGCAAGCAGCTGTTGATAACCGACCCTTAAAATTTGAAGAATTCGAGCAACTACTTCATCAAGTCATTTATGTTTCCGCTACGCCGGCAGACTATGAAATTCAGCAATCAGAAGGTGTATTAGTAGAACAAGTTATCCGTCCAACGGGACTTTTAGACCCAAAGATTAATGTCCGTCCGAGTAAACATCAAATTGACGATTTGATCGAAGAAATCCAGCTTCGAATTAAAAAGGATGAGCGTACCCTCGTCACGACGTTAACCAAACGGATGGCGGAAGAACTTCAAAAGTACCTGGATAAAATTGGCATTCTTTGCCGATATATTCACAGCGACATTGACACCATCGAACGTGTGGAAATTCTTCGTCAACTGAGGCTGGGAACATTTGATGTATTGATCGGAGTAAATTTACTTCGTGAAGGTCTGGATTTACCTGAAGTTTCCCTTGTTGCCATTTTAGATGCCGATAAAGAAGGATTTCTTCGAAACGAACGATCATTGGTTCAGACTGTTGGTAGGGCTGCACGAAACATAGACGGTACAGTCATCATGTATGCGGACAAGGTTACCGAATCGATGCGTAAAACGATAGAGGAAACAGCGCGTCGAAGAACCCTTCAGGAAGCGTACAATACAGCTCATGGTCGCGAACCTCAGCCACTTCAAAAATCAAAAGAAAAAATACTGGAGTCAACGAAAGTGGCAGATGGTGATCAAGCCACTCGATTGATGAAAGAAATGTATCAGGATGAACCCTCAGTTCTTGCCGATCCCGTGGTTCAATACATGAATACAGAGCAGTTAGAAAGGACCATTAAATCCACGCGAAAAGAAATGGAAAAAGCCGCTAAGGCATTGGATTTCATTGAAGCCGCGCGGTTGCGAGATGAATTATTCGCGTTGGAGGGGCGTTTGAAATCGACGGGGAATTAAACTGCTTTTTTTTCGTTCTTGCGAGCGATTTCGCGAAATTTAAATATTTAAATATCGCGAAATCGTAAATTCTCTTAAAATCCTTGAGAAACCAATAGTTTACAGCTATTTTTACACAAAAAACATGAAACTAAATACCCTCATCGGTCAACTTCAACTCTTGGCTATTTTTGAAGGAATTTCATACATCTCCTTCGGTTTGACCATGCCTCTAAAGTATATTTATGGAATTAAAGAACCTAATTATGTAGTTGGCATGGCTCATGGAGCGTTGTTTATTGCTTATGTCACATGGGTTGTTATTGTTCATTTTAGCCGTAAAATGCCTTACTCTAAAACAATCTTGTTGTTAATTGCCTCACTGGTCCCATTTATGACATTTTGGGCTGAAAAGAAAATACTGAAACAACTTGCTCATTAGAAGTTCAACGAACGCACTTTTTTCAGTTGGAAGAATACCCTAACTTTGTCAACAATATGGATACTCGAAAACGTGTAGAGGTTTGCTTTACTCCTGGTGAATACCAATATTTCAAAGACGAATTTGAAATTGTCGTTGTCATTGATGTATTGCGAGCGACAAGTGCAATATGTGCTGCTTTTGATAATGGAATAGCGGCGATTATTCCTGTCCCAACTGTTGAAGAAGCATGGGAATATAAGAAAAAAGGGTACTTAGCTGGCGCCGAAAGAAAAGGTCAAATCGTTGACGGATTCGATTTTGGAAACTCGCCATTTTCCTACATGAAAGAGGACTTTAAAGGTAAAGAAGTAGTTCTAACGACCACAAATGGCACAAAATCATTGGATGTCGCTAAAGATGCCGGATCTGTAGTAGTCGGATCATTTCTTAATTTAACTGTGTTGTCGGAATGGTTAGCCAATCAAGAAAAGAATGTACTTTGTTTGTGCTCTGGGTGGCAGGATAAATTCAACCTTGAGGATACGATTTGCGCTGGTGCCATTTCTGAATACCTTATTTCAACCGGAAATTTTGTTTCAGAAGAAGATTCCTCCATTGCTGCAAAGTACCTTTACCTCTCCGCAAAAGACAATTATTTCGGGTATTTGAAATCAAGTTCTCACAGAAGAAGATTAAAAAACCTCAACCTTAACGAGGACATCAAATATTGCCTAACACCGAATCAAACAAACGTTATCCCCATTCTGAAAGATGGCAAACTGGTTCAATTATAAAGTACTTCTTTTATTGACGGTACCAATCGCAATGGCTGTTGGTAAAAGTGATCTTTCAGTTAAGAAATGGGGATTCTTTGGTCACAAAAGAATCAATAGAATTGCGGTTTTTACATTACCTCAAGAGATGTTCGGATTTTACAAAGAACACATTGAATACGTGACAGAACATGCTGTTGATCCGGACAAACGACGATATGCCGTTGAAGGTGAAGCACAGTGTCACTACATTGATTTGGATCATTATTACAAACCTGGAGAAGATCCATTTTCAATCATGCCAAGAAGGTGGTATGATGCCGTAGCTAAATTTACAGAGGATACCCTTCAAGCATATGGAATTGTTCCTTGGCATATTTATGTCATGAAAATGAAACTTCAAAAGGCTTTCGAAACAAAAAACATTGATCTTATTCTCAAATATTCAGCCGATATTGGGCATTACATTGGTGACGCACATGTACCCTTACATACGACCGAAAATTACAATGGTCAATTAACCGGTCAACGAGGAATACACGGACTTTGGGAAAGTCGCTTGGTGGAGATAAATGCCGAGGAATACAATTACTTCGTTGGAAAAAGTCGCTACGTAAAAAATGTCTTGGATTTCGCATGGGAAGCTATCGAAGGATCGCATCGTGCATTAGACTCTGTTCTGCGCATTGAAAAGGAATTGACACTTTCATTCCCAAGTGATCAGAAATACAGTTTTGAACAAAGAGGAAATACCACTGTTTCGGTCTATTCTTACGCCTTTTCTCAAGCATACCACCAAAAGTTAAATGGTATGGTTGAGCGACGAATGAGGGAAGCCATAGTCGCTGTAGGTTCCATTTGGTATACCGCATGGGTGGATGCAGGTCAACCTAACTTACGCGACTTGCAAAACATCCCCCCTTCTCCAGCCTTAATCGAGGAACTTCAGGCACTTGACGCACACTTCCATAACGACCAACATAAAGGAAGAATCTGCGATTAAGCGGAATACTTTTTTTTGTTAATCAAATAACGTATTTTTGATAGAAATCAATCAACTACGAAACCATGTACGGACTTGTTAATAAAGCAATAAAAGACCTTGTAACAACGAATTTTGGCGAGGATAAATGGAAAGAAATTTGTCGACTTGCTGACCACGTAGAGGAAGATTTTATTGGAATGAATCCGTATCCCGATAAGCTTACTTTTGACCTTGTGACACATGCTTCAACTGTTTTGAATATGTCACCAGGATCCATTTTAGAAGCATTTGGTGAATATTGGATCTTATATACAGCCGATGAAGGTTACGGTGATTTGATGAACTTAACTGGAAATACGTTTGTTGAGTTCCTATCTAACTTAGACATGCTCCATTACCGGATTAATAATATCATGCCTGAACTACAAGCGCCTCAGTTTTCAACGAGAAATGAAACGGAAAACTCTGTAGAATTGGAGTACCGCTCACACCGTGAAGGAATGATCCCAATGCTTTATGGGCTTATTAAAGGATTAGGTAAACGTTTCGAAATCACGGTGAGCATTGATCACATTGAACACAAATCAGCAACTAGTGACTGTCACGTCTTTCTTATCAAATGGTAAGTAGTTATGAGTCCTAATGAGGAATACGAGCAAAGACGGTTAAACGCACTAAGAAGTTACGATCTTCTCGATTCAGTATCTGAAAAGGAATACGATGAATTAACGGAACTTGCTGCCCAAATATGCGGAACTCCGGTTGCCTTAGTTAGTCTCATAGATAAAGATCATCAATGGTTCAAGTCGGCACATGGCACGGACTTAACAGGTACTCCGCGAGACACTTCTATTTGCTCAACTGCAATTGAAACTCCAGGTGAACCATTAATCATAACAGACGCACGCAAGGATGCTCGTTTCTCAGAATATGCTACTGTGAAAGGATCTCCCAATGTGGTTTTTTATGCTGGAATTCCTTTGGTCGACTCAGACAACTATGCACTTGGTACCTTGTGCGTAATTGATCAAGTTGAGCGGAAATTAAGTGAAAAACAGCTGAAAGGATTAAAAACGTTAGCTTCCAATGTGGTCAACCTGATTGAACTAAGGAAAAAAAATAAACAACTCGAACAAGAGAAAAAAAGCATCAAAGCAGCGCTGGAATTAAACAGTTCGTTCTTCCTCATTTTAAACGTAAAATTGGAAATTTTAAGCGCTGGAGCGAACTTTAGCAAGGTAATCCCTGAATTTTCAGCACCCTGTGCATTTGATGCGTTTTTTCAATTTGAGGGACAGTTTTCGTGGGAAAAGTTTTTAAATGACGAGTTAACAGAATATTCTAAGTTACTTTTCCTAAAAGTTAAAAACAGAAACCAACGCTACAAATGCGCTGTAAAACGAATAGGCGATGAATTAATCTTGTCATGTTCACCGGTTATTAATGCGCAATTTGCACTGAAGGATTACAACCTTACGCTCAACGATTTTCCGCAGCATGATTACATTGCAGAATACCTTTTTTTGCAACAAACGTCTAGTCGCTCATTGGAAGATTCTAAAAATCTTACGCAAAAATTGATCGAACGCAACAGGCTGTTAGAAGAAGCTCAAAAAGATATCGACACGTTATCTAAGTTTCCTCAGGAGAACCCAAACGCGGTTTTGCGGTTTGATTATGACCATAAGTTAATTTTCTACAATGCAGCTGCAACAACACATTTTTTGGCCGATTTCAATTTAGCTGAGGATAAATTGAATGACGAATCTATCGACGAATTACTGCATGCATCACAGAAATTTGACAAAGAAAATTCCACAAAAGTTATTTCACGAAACGACAGACACTATTCCATAACTGCGGTTGCTATTGCTGAAAATAAGTATATAAACATCTATGTTAAAGACATTACAGCGTTTGTTGAAGAGGTAAATCAAAAAGAAATCGAGTTATCTCGTTTAAAAGATGAAATAACCGCCCAAAAAGATTTCTATGAGTATATTTTGAATAATATACCCGCAGATATTGGTGTATTTGACAAAAATCACAAATATGTTTTTGTCAATCCGAATGGGATTAAAAACCCTGAAATCCGGGAGTTTATGATTGGCAAGGATGATTTTGATTATTGTAAATTCAGGGGAATCCCAGATGATTTGGCACATGCTCGAAGAAAAGTCTTTAATTCAATATTAGAATCGAAAAAAATTATCAGTTGGGAGGATGAGATTACAACGAAAGAAGGTCAAAGAGTCGTTGTATTGCGTGAAATGGGTCCACTCTTCGATGAAGATGGAAATGTGAAATATGTCGTAGGTTACGGCATTCATATTACCGATCGTAAATTGGCTGAGGAAGAACTCAAAAGAGCCAACGAACGCATGACACTGCTCCAGAATTTCTTGAATAAGACAAGTGATGCGATTCAGGTGGTCGATACCGCTGGCAACACCATTTATTTAAATGATATGGCATCGAAGCGATTAGGAATTCCAGCTAATGAGGCAGAAAAATACCATGTCACAGACTATGAAGGAAGATTTAAAGAACCGGGAAGTTGGCAAGAACACGTAAAGCAACTCTCTGAAATTGGAGAAATGCAAATTGAAGGGGAAAGTTTGAATCAGCAGACTGGTGAGCTAATCCCCATCGAAGTAAATGTCAAATACGAAGTAATTCAGAACAAAGCATACATCATAGCTGCCACACGAGATATTTCAGAACGCAAAAATGCAGAAGCACGTGAATATGAGCGAAATCAGCGATTGATGAACCGACAGCGAACATTAGTTGATCTATCACAGCTACCTTCTCACCTTCCGCTTGATGACAGGTTGAAGATCATTCTAGAACGGAATGCCGAAATCATGAAGGTCGGACGTGTTGGATTTTGGTACCTAAGTAAAAATGAAGAGCTCATAAAATGCGACTACATATTCGATGGTTCTAGTCAAACGTTTTTGGATGGAGTGGAAATGTTTACATCAGATTATCCGGCGTATTTCGAACAATTGGCTCTTAATGATGGTATGATTATCGCAAACGACACCTTTGTTCATCCCGCAACCGAGCAGTTCAAAGAATCTTATTTAAAACCCTTAGGAATTCGATCAATGATGGATATTCCGGTACGCATTGGTGAACGCATATTGGGAATTATATCACATGAGCACATTGGTGAACCACGAGAATGGCAAAAAGATGAAATTACATTTGCTCGATCCATTGCCGATCTTTTAGCATTAACACTTGAAAACTCAGAACGAGAGAAGGCAGAGCGTTCTTTAATCGCAAAATCCATCTTCCAAAACCTTTTAATGGAAATTTCTACTAAATACATCAACTTACCGGTTGAAGAAGTAGATGAAGCTATTAATATATCTCTTGAGAAGATTGGTGAATTTGTTGATGTTGACCGCGTGTATATCTTTAATTATGATCACGTTGACAAAACATGTTCCTGTATTTATGAGTGGTGTACAGAGGGTACTTCTGAAGAAATAAATAACTTACAAGGCATTCCATATGAAGAAATTCCAATTTGGTATGATGCCCATCAACATGGAAAAGTGTACCATGTACCAAATGTCTCTGAACTAACCGATCAGCTCACAAAAGACATACTTGAGCCGCAAGGAATTAAAAGCATGATTGCTTTTCCACTTATGCAGAATAACGTTACTGTTGGTTTTGTTGGTTTTGATGCAGTGCGATCCGTGCGAGACTTTAGCGATGATGAGCTTTCATTGCTGATGCTTTATTCTCAAATGCTTGCCAATGTCAATATGCGGATTAATCAATTGAGAGAAATTGAACAATCAAAGAAAGCCATTGAACAAATAAACCAAGATCTAGAAGCTATCGTTGTTGAAAAAACAAAAGCCAATCTCGAGTTAGCTAAATCGATTACAGATCAAGAAAAACTGGTAACACTTGGGGAAATTTCTTCCGGTATTGCACACGACTTAAACACGCCGCTTGGAGCTATAAAAAGTGGCGCAGAAAGCGTTCGCTACACACTCGAGCAGTTGTTTAAAGGAAGTATTTGGAAATGTACAGAAAGTCAAATTACGGAGGCCTGTACAATCGCAGTTGAATCAGAAGATGATTTATTTATTGGAGGATTGCAGCAAATGCGTGAAACCAGAGCAATGGAGGAAATCCTTTTAAGTAAGTATTCAGCTGTAGTTGATGAAACTGAATTGAAGACATTATCCAGCGCACTTGTAAAAGCACGATTTAAACCGTCAGATGAACAGTTCATCGCTGAGTTGATGGCCATTGACAATCGATTGGATTATTTGGATGTTATTTTACAAATGAAAACCATTCGAACACTGGTCGATACAATTCTAAAATCGAGTGATCGTGCTTCTCGGGTGGTTCAAGACCTTCGATCCTTTATCAAGGAACAAAAAAGTACGAAACGCACCACTATTGACCTTCAACAAAACATTGGTACCGTATTGAATATTTTTAATTTTGAATTAACGCGGGTTGCCAATGTTGAGTTTTCCCTTTCTGAAAATTGTAAAATTGAAGGCTACGATATTAAACTCTTCCAATTGTGGTCGAATTTGATAAAAAATGCCCTAGAAGCGATGGAAGAAACAGGACAAAGAGGTTTACTTCGAATCTACGATCAGAAAAAAGACAAGGATATTACTATTATTGTTGAAAACAACGGTCCAAAAATTCCGGAAGAGATTCAATCTGAAATCTTCAACAAGTTTTACACGACAAAATCAGCAAAGAATGGAACTGGACTTGGTTTAAATATTGTAAAAAACATTATTCAAGATCACAATGCCAAAATTGAATTGGATTCTACAGACGAACGTACGCAATTTAAAATAACTTTCTCGAGATGAAAAATTACTTTAAAAATGCGATAGTTTGCGTGGATGATGATCCGATGATTCTCCAAGTGCTTAGTTTCCAAATTGAAAAACATATCAACACATCTGAAACATTAACAGAGTACTTTTCAGATCCGGAAGTTGCTTTGGAACACCTTAATGCAATTAAAGCTGAAGGAATACCTGTTGCTTGTGCTATAATAGACTATCAAATGCCGAAGATGACGGGTGCACAGTTGATTCGCAAAATGAAAGAACTAGATAATGCAACTGGATTTATTATGCTTTCTGGTCAAGCGAATGCCGTTCAAATAGATTCACTAATTGAAGAAAAACTGCTGTGTAAATTCATTGCTAAGCCTTGGAATGAAAAGGAACTATTCGATGCGATTAATGAACTTATAGTGTAAAACGCTACCAGCTACCGCCTGATCCACCACCACCAAAACTTCCACCGCCAAAACCACCAAAACCGCCGCCTGAACCGCCGCCCCAACCCCTAGAACCGCCACCAAAATATACTCCACCTGAACCGATTGTCCAACCTCCACCTCCACCTCTTTTCCGAGTAAAAAACATAAACAATACAATCAAGACGATAATAGCAAGAATGACGATTGTAGCAATTGTTTCTTGTCGCGACATTTTACTTGCATATTGATCAGAGTTATACTCACCTTTAGCCAATGACTCTAGTACCGCTACCCCATTGGTTATCCCTTCGTAAAACTGCTTATTTTCAAATGATGGAAGTAATTCGTTCTGTACAATCTGATTACAGGTAATGTCTGGAATTGCGCCTTCTAATCCCCTTCCAACGGCGATAAAAACCTCTCGTTCACCTTCTCCGCCGGTGGGTTTAATTAACAAAACTATTCCGTTATCTTCTTTTTCGTTGCCAACTCCCCACTTATCACCGATTCGTGTTGCAAAATCCCATGGTTCGTAACCGGCAAGATCATCAACCACGACCACAACAAGTTGATTTGAAGTAGAATCAGCGAATTGTACCAAACGCTTCTCCAAATCTACCGCTTGTTCGTTTGACAAGAATTCTGGAAACTCAGCTGATAAATTGACATAAAGTCTAGGCGGAACAGGTGCATTAGGAATATCATTTTGTGCAAATGCTGAAAACGATAGCACTATGAGTAGAATACTCGTTTGAATAAAACGAAAATGACTTCTCAATTGATTAATCATTACCAAAAGAAATCTCGTTGGACAATTCATTTTCTTCGTTTTCATTTGATGGGAAATAAACAGCTAACTCTTTTCCCACCTCTGCAATTCCAGCACATAACCCCTGAGAAATATTTCCATTTTTAAAATGAGCGATCATCAACGCACATTCATCCTCCCAAAAATGAGGCGGAACAACCTTGTTAAGTGCCTCATCTCCTACAATGGCAACCTTGTGATCATCTAATGCTAGGTATATCAACGCCGCATTTCGGAATTCTGTTTTATCCATTCCAAGTTGAATAAACAGCTTCGTTGCTTGATCGAGCGGATCTATCGCACATTTCCGATCGATGTGTACGCGAATCTCTCCGGTAGTTTGTGACTCAGCTTTAGCAATCGCTTGCTGCACAGACGCTTGTTCAGCAGGGGTTAACACATGTTTCATTAAAAACTTACTGTTGGTGCAGTTGCAGCGGATTCAGCAGCTTTAAACGACTCTTTTGCAGGAAATGTTTGCTTGTTTAGCAACATGCTATTAAAAAATCCTTCAATATGTGTATTGTAAGATGATACAGCTTGATTATAGTCCGACCGTGCTTTGTTGATTCGGTTTTCTGTCCCCTCCAATTGTTTCTGTAGGTCTTTAAAATTTTCAGTAGAACGAATTTGCGGATACGCTTCAAAAGCCAGATTAATGGCTGTATTGATTTCTCTTCCCATCAACTCCATTTCTTCAGGCGTTTTTGCATTTACAATTCCGGCACGTGCATTGGTCACTTTGGTTAAAATTTCTTGTTCATTTTTTGCTGCACCTTTAACAGTTGCGACCAATTGAGGAACCAAATCAGCGCGACGTTGATACGCAGCTTGCACATTACCCCATGTTTCATCTTCAACTGTTTTCTTCAGTGCAACAGCCGTATTGTAGTTATTTCGGTAAACAAAAAGTCCGATTAGAAAAACCCCTACAACCGATGCAATACCAATTAATACGTTTCTTGACATATTCTATAAATTAAAATCGACCAAATGTAGGTGAATTCAACGATAACTAAACAAGCCTTAACAAAAAATAGGATATGCATTTTTCGCAACTAATTACATCATACGCAGTGCTCCCATACCACCATCAACGGGAAGAATATGCCCTGTAATCCATGCCGAAGAAGGGTTCAGTAAAAAAGTAACAGCATCAGCTAATTCAGATGGTAATCCAACTTTTTTAAGAGGATTCCGACTTGCTGCAGCGGTTCTTTTTTCTTCTGAACTCAACAATTTTTCAGCTAACGGTGTATCGGTTAACGAAGGTGCAATGACATTAACTCGAATGGTTGGAGCCCACTCTGCGGCTAATGCTCTTGCCACTCCTTCAAGTGCTCCTTTACTCAGTGCAACAGAGGAATGAAAAGGCATCCCCGTTGAAACAGCAACAGTCGAAAACGCCACAATTGAAGGATGGTCTCCTTGCTTAAGATTCGAATAGTACTGCTGCGCGCTATGAACGAATCCCCATGTATTAATCGTTAAATCCTGTTGAAAATCGTCTTCGGTAATTCGGTGAAATGGCTTTAAATTGATACTTCCCGGGAAGTAAACTAAACCGTCGATAGGGTCAGAAAACACAGGTAAGTTAGATTTAGCGTAGGATTCGACCTGATGCCATTCGTTGCAATAGCCCTGATCTTCCTTCCTTGAAATTCCAATCACATAAACTCCTTGTGCATTTAATAATTCGGCTGTTGCTTTAGCCATAGCGCTTGATGCACCAATTAATAGAACTTTTCTCATTTTCGTTTACTTATTTTATTTCCTGTTATCGATCGTTGCCGGTCACATTTAAAGCGATCAATGCCATCAACTCTTCGTTTGGCATGTTTTGTTTGGCAAGCCTCAACACGCTCCCTCCATCGTTTATATGAGCTAAATTTCAATTCAGCTTTCATGAGTTTTCGGACGTCCGACTCTAAAAGACCAAATTGATCTCTTATCGCATCAAATGGCGTTCTGTCTTCCCAAGCCATTTCAATTATTCGATCTTTATCTTCGTCTGACAACTTCGAATCGGTCTGTTTCTCTTGTGTTACATATGCCAAAGGCGATGGCAAATCACTGTAATTACACATTAGTTCTTCTCTAGCCATAGTCTTCTATACGTTTGTTTTGGATCGTATTGTTGTGCTTGCTTCTCTGTATTGAACACCCTGTTTTCTCTTGGGTCATTGCCTACACCTGCCACATATGCCCAATTGCCCCAGTTACTTGACGCATCGTAGTCGATGAGTTGTTGTTCAAAATACGCAGCACCCAATCGCCAGTCTAATTTTAATTCATGCACGAAATAAGAAGCCACATTTTGGCGACCTCGGTTACTCATGAATCCGGTCAATTTTAGTTCACGCATATTTGCATCGACGAATTCATCTCCAGTTTCACCGTTTATCCATGCCTGAAACAAACGTTCATCAACACGATTCGGAACTTCTTGTGCATTTTTCCATCCATGTAACTGGAACATCTTTGAACCATATTTTTTCATCATAAACCGGAAATAATCTCTCCAAATCAACTCAAACACAACCCAATAAGTCGAATCGTTTTCACCAAAAGCTTTTTCAAATCGCTTTATTTCATGGTAAATCCATTTAGGGGAAATACACCCTAACGCGAGCCAAGGAGAAAACTTTGTCGAATAATCAGATCCAATGAGACCATTTCTGGTTTCTTTATACGATTGAACAGCTTTAGATTGAAACAAATAATAATCCAATCGATTTAATGCTTCTTTTTCTCCACCGCTAAAATTTATGGCTGATCGATCATCTAAGGTAGGCATTGTCAATCCTAACTCGATAAGCGAAGGTACTCTAGACTCTTTTAGTTTGGGAAAGCGAAGTTCAGGAATAGGAAAAGATGGTCGAACGTGTGTTTCACGTTCAATTTTCTTTCGAAAAGTTGTAAATACGTCTGGAATATCTTTAATACCAAAAGGGAAATCGGTTGCACGATACAACGTACTTGTGCTGAATGCATCTATTTCTACTCCTATTTTCCATAACGCTTTTTCAACGGATGCTACCGTCGTCAACTCTTCTGGTGAAATCTCTTTTTTTGTGAAAACCTGCTGGACATTGTATTCTTTTGCCAGTATAGGAATTTCAATTTCAGGAAGACCTACGCTGACAATTAAATCTCCACCTCTTTCTTGAAGTTGATTCTTCAGTTGTTCTATGGATTCAAGTAAAAATTGAGCGCGAAAACTACCTGTTTTAGTTAGCCCATTCGGTAATAGCTTAAATTGCGCTGGATCGACACAGAAAATTGGAACGATTTCCTCTGCCCTTTCAGCTGCTCTAAATAAGACTTCGTTATCCAATAATCGAAGGTCGTTTTTAAACCAAACAAGGACTCGTTTTTTCATAATGACTCGATTTGATCTAAATATTTTTCTGCCTGTACCATTAATTCACCGCGTTGATCTGCCTTCATTTTATTGAGTACCGCATACATCATTTTCATTCTGAATTGACCTTCAAAAACAGATCGGTGATGTTCGAGAAAATGCCAATAAAGGCTATTAAACGGACAGGATTTCTCGCCGGTTTTCAGTGACTTAGTGTAAAAGCACGTTTTGCAGTAATCGCTCATCTTATCAATGTATGCGGCAGAACTAACGTATGGTTTTGTGGCAACAAATCCGCCGTCAGCATATTGACTCATGCCACGTGTATTTGTAATTTCTACCCATTCAATGGCATCAATGTAGATTCCCAAATACCATTGGTCGACCTCATCCGGATGAATCCCAGCTAAAAGCGCAAAATTGCCGGTGACCATCAACCGCTGAATGTGGTGGGCATATGCAAAATTCAACGACTGATTAATCGCATGCTTCAAGCAGTTCATTTTCGTGTCACCCGTCCAAAACCAATTCGGTAATTTTCGATCATGATTTAAGGCGTTCGCAAATGCAAAACCGGGCATTTGAGACCAATAAACACCGCGCATGTATTCCCTCCAACCGATAATTTGACGAACAAATC
>CANHQC010000008.1 GCA_947462695.1 Flavobacteriales bacterium
GGCTAAACAATCTGCATCGACTGCTTCTTTCCATCTCGTTGAAGTCGTCAAGACGAACGGCTCAGTGATTAATACGGTGTTGACGTTTTTTGCTTTAAAGTCAGCAATCATCTGTTTTGGGGTCGGAAAAGAGTCTGTATAAAAAGCAAGGTTTCCGAGTGTCCCTTGAATTTCCTTTCCAAACCAATACAAGTCGAGGATCACCGCATCGAGCGGAATGGAATCTTCAAGAAAACGGTTAACCGTTGACCTTGTTTCCTTTTCCGAATGGTACCCAAAACGACTCGAAAAATTCCCAAAAACCCATCGCGGAGGTAAGGGCTGTCTTCCACTTATGGCTGTATACTCCTGAAGCAATTCTTCCCAATTTTCACCAGCTATAACTTGGTAAGTCATTCGCCCGCCAATGGAAGCATAAGTAATCGTATTGTTTCGCTCGCTATCCAAATCAAGTGAGCCTATTTCAGGATTATCAAAATGGATCATGTACTGCTTACTGCTCAATGCGATGGGCATGCAGTAATTCATGAGTTTTGAGTTCTCTTCGTAGCCGTAATGCGCTTTGTTGTACAACTCCAATTTATTTCCTCTTCGGTTCATCCCCAATGCGCGGGCACCTCCACCATAAAGTGCTTCATCAGCTGAAATTGAAAAACGGACTTCTTGACCAGTTGCTGTTTTCTGAAACCCTTTATCCTCTTTCAATAAAAGTTTATCCTTGTAATAATAACTTACCTGAAACGGTTCTCTCGTTAGTTTGAGTTGAATAGCTGAAGTAGAAAGGGTGATCTGAGAATCATTTTCTTCTAGTGAAAAAAGTCCTTTTACAGGTGTTGCAGATATGGTATGTGAAGGGTACGGATTAGCATTGTTGTTGCTTGGAATGAACGTGGTTTCTATGCACTTATTCGAATACCCGCTAAACTGGTATGTTCCTCTTGTCGTTTGAACAGATACCAGATAATCTGTTTTGGTTACTGAAACAAGTTTCTCCGACTGAGCGAAACACACCATTGGAAAAATAAGTACCGCTAAAAGAGATCGTAGAATCGCTGTGTTCATACCCATTAATTTACATTCAGTTCTAGAATATGAGCTGATTTTGGAGCGATAGACCAACTGTCTTTTTTCAGGTCAAAGGAGCGATCAGTAGTGATGTCCTTTGCTGATGTAAATGGTTGAATCACTTCATTGAATCGTGCCAACTTGAGTTCTTCCTGATTCGATGAGTTATTTATGATGACCATAACTGCTTTTTTATCAAGTACTCGGAAATAGACATATACGTTTTTCTCTGGAATGAACTGAATGGTTTTTCCGTGGTGAATGACTTCTGCCGATTTTCTCCAATTCAGTAACTTCTTAGTGAATGCATGATAGGCTTCTTGTTCACCAGTTCTGCCTTGCTTGGTAAATGCATTTTGTGCGTCACCCTGCCAACCGCCCGGAAAGTCTTTTCGGATATCCGCATCACCTTTGGATTTATCGCCAGCCATTCCGATTTCACTTCCGTAGTATACTTGAGGAATACCCCGACAAGTGGTGAGTAACGTCAGCATCATCTTATAGGATGAAAGATCGGGGTAAATTTGATTAAATCGCTGGGTATCATGGTTCTCTGAGAACACCAAAATATTGTTCGGATTGGCATAAAGAAAATCATTGGCAAAATTCTCGTAAAAACGAATCATCCCTTTATCCCAACCTTGCTCGTTCTCCGAAAGTGCCAGTCCAAATGCATCGTGCAAGGTGAAGTCCATTACCGACGGCAAGTGGCTATTGTACGATTGAATCGCGCCAACTGGACTATTTTCCTGCCAATACGACTGAAGTGCCTGATCGTGCATCCATACTTCTCCTACGATGTTCATGTTGGGGTATTCTGTTCTAAGTGCTTTTGTCCAATCGGCAATTTCTTCCTTGCTGTTATAGGAATAGGTATCCACCCGAAGTCCATCGATGTTCGCATTCTCTATCCACCAAATGGTGTTTTGGATAAGGTAAGTCAACACCAATGGATTGCGTTGGTTTAGGTCGGGCATTGACCGAACAAACCAGCCGTCTTCGCACAATTCTTTGTCCAATTGGGAAGTATACGGATCTGTTTGAGTTGACATGCGGTAGTTTGTCTGACCATATCCCGGAAACTGATGCACCCAATTGTAGGTAGGCAAATCTTTTAACATCCAATGATTTGATCCCCAGTGATTTGGAACGACATCTAGGATGAACTTCATTCCTCGCTCGTGCATTTTAGCAATCAATTCGTTGAAATCAGCTTCTGTTCCATAACGCGGGTCTACTCTGTATAAATCACTTTGTCCGTAAGTATGGTACGAATAGGTGGAGTCATTATCTTCAAAAAGCGGCGTACTCCAAATAGCTGTGGCGCCTAAATCTGATAGATAGTCGAGTTGATTGATTATTCCCCGAATATCTCCTCCATGCCTGCCTCCCGGAAGTTGGCGATTGGCTTTTTCGGTGGTGCTGGCATGACTGTCATTCGTTAGTTCTCCGTTTGCGAAGCGATCAGGCATAAGCAAGTAAACGACATCTTTTGTGCTGAATCCCTCGCGGTCAGCAGAGTTGGGTTGTCGCTGTTTCACTTCAAACGAACATGAAGCCAAGACTTTCCCTTTGCGAGAAAATCGTATTGGATAAACTCCAGCCGGTTTATTTTTGGTTTCAAGCGTTACGAAGACATAGTTTTTATTTTCTGTTTTCGTCACACCAACAACGGGCAAGCCTTCCGCGACCATATCTAAGTCGGCAATATTTTTACCATAAATCATTACCTGAACTGCGGAGTGCTTCATATCAACCCACCAATTACGGGGTTCTACGCGTTCAATTTTATAGGTTTGACCCCAAGCAACCGTGCTTAAGACAACAAAAAGAAATGAAAGCTTCCACTTACTCATTCTATTCATATTTGTTAGTTTTCGATGTATACTATCTTTTTTACCTGTCCGTTGGAGTAACGAACAAAAATTGGTTGATTTGGTTCAGATCGATCTATTGACTGACCGAGCACATTAAAATACCCCACGATAGAAACGGATTCGGAGGTTAATTCATTCAGTTGGGCAACACACGGATTGGTCAACCCATTGAAGGTAGTTTGAAAATTGGCCGTGTTAAATCGGTTAACCAAGTAGGATGATACGGATGAACTCACATGTCCTCCCGATGCCTGAGTCAGTGCATTGAGGAAATCTGCATCGTTGTATCCATAATCCAATTCCCGATACGTATCATCAAGTGCTGCTTGCGCGATAAGCGCTTGTTTCGATTGTAACAGCGGAAGAATTGAATTTTGGTTAAATACAGAATTGAGTAAGGAATCCAAATAGAATGTATACCGGTCTTTAAAGTACGGTACAGCCATCATTCGGTTGTACAACGGTCGAGGCTGACTAGGGTGGCCCCAGCTGTAGACATCTCGAGTTGCCCAATTCATCCCAATCCAATCAATTCCAAACGTATTGTCCATATCGTATTGAATAAACACGAACTTTCCATCTGACGGACGTTGATAAAGGTAGAAGTTGTTTTTATTGAATGCATGTCCATCCCAATGACCAGACAGGACTTCCACTGCCAAAGACTTAAGGTACAAATCAACATCCAATACCTGTTGAATGGCACAAGGGAAATCCGCAGTTGACGAGTTATTTAACACGGATAGGAATTGAATCAATCCGGCATAGCCGTTGGTTAATCCGTTGGTTTTTTGCTCGTATAAATTGACGTAATTGGCCGGATTAGAGCCTAGGTAAGTAAGTTCTGCACCGTAACTTGCCTTGTATAAATTACCTTGATGATCAGAAACAAAACGCTCTTGAATAAATTCTTCGTCAATGTGTTCATTGTTTAGGTAGAGACCTTTGTATTCGTTGTTGATGTACAAGCGCACGAAGCTGTTACGAGAAGAAGGCAACTGAGCAGCCGTCAATAGATGTCCGGATGCAAATGCACGCAATAAAGAGGGGTCGTTGTGTTGACCGTTTAAATTGAGCTTTTCTAGTCCGAACCATTTTCTTCCAGGAACGAACGAATTGATGTCAATCTTAAAGGATTTTTTATCTGCATAACGCGAGGTATTCCCTCGAAGTCGAAACCCGACGTTGGTCACGGTGTCGTTGCCTGCACTGCAGAGGTAAATAAACGTTGCAGGGTAAAGTGTGTTGGATTCAAGGTTGTTTGGATTGAGTATGGTAGTTAGGTCATTCGGATCGATTTCAATTTTAACTGTAGCTACCTCATCTTGAATAAATGCCAAATTATTGGGCGGATGCACCAACTGTGCAGATACAGCAGTTGTTCGCATGATGAACAAAACCCCAATCAAACATGGCAGAAAAACCTTCAACAACAACCTTCTTAATGTTAAAAATACACTTAGGTCAAATGTATTTAAAAAAGTGGTTAATCCTACACAAAATAATTAGATGCAATCGATGTGTTTCGATTCAATTCTTGACTTCCATTAACCAAAAAGGCAACTTGAATTAACTCCAACTCGTTCCTTCTTTTGAATCTTTAATGGTTATTCCAGCCGCAGCTAGGCCGTCTCGAATGCGATCGGAAGTTGTCCAATCCTTGTTTGATCGTGCGTGCTGACGAAGATCCAATACCAATTCCATCACTGGCGCGAGTTTAGCGTCGCTGTTTGCTACGCCAATTTGCAGACCAAGTACTTCTTGTACAAATCCGAACACCGCATTTTTTAATTCAGATATATCCGCTGCGGTTAATTGTTCTTTCCCGTCGTTTATCAAATTGATCCGTCGAACAGCTTCGAACAAATTGGCAATCAATGTGGGCGCATTGAAATCATCATCCATAGCAGTATAGAACGATTGAATCAACTCTTGTACATCAAAAGAAGACTGTTCTGATGGAGTCAATTTGTCAAGCAACAACAACGCATCACTCAAGCGCGCGTAGCCTTTTTCTGCTGCTTCAAGTGAATCTTGTGTTAAATCGAGCGTGCTTCGGTAATGCGCCTGCATCATGCAAAAGCGAACGACATTTGCTGCAAATGGTTTAGTGAATAACGATGTTGATCCTTCTATGATTTCTTGCGGTAAAAAGTAATTCCCAAACGATTTACTCATTTTCTGTCCGTTGACGTTGAGCATATTGGCATGCATCCAGTACGTCGCTGGATTGCACCCCAGTGCGCCACAATTTTGCGCAATTTCATCTTCGTGATGTGGGAACTTCAGATCCATACCACCGCCGTGAATATCAAATTGATTACCGAGGTATTTGGTACTCATTGCGGTACATTCGATGTGCCAACCCGGATTTCCGTCACCCCAAGGAGAACGCCAGATTTGCATGTCGTCTGGATGTGCTTTTTTCCACAAGGCAAAATCAGCGAAGAACTGTTTTTCTTCTTGTGCATTTAAGGCACGCGTTTCTTCTTCGAGTTCATCTATTTTTCGACCACTTAAAATCCCGTATTGGTATTTTTCACTGAACTTTCGCACATCAAAATATACAGATCCGTTTACGACGTATGCGAACCCATTCTCAAGGATTTTTTCAATCATTTCGATTTGTTCCTGAATGTGCGCAGTAGCAGTTGGTTCAATACTTGGCGGAAGCAAATTGTATATGCGCTGAAGTTCCTGAAACTTGACGTTGTACTTGTATACGATTTCAAGCGATTGGACCTGTTCGAGTCGCGCTGCTGAACCGATGCTGTCCACTGCTTCTCCTAAACTGTTGGTAATATGTCCTGCGTCGGTAATGTTTCTGACATACTTCACGTGATAACCTGAAAAAAGGAGGTAGCGGTAGATCATATCGAAATTGATGAATGTCCGCATATTCCCCATGTGTGGTTCGCTGTAAAGTGTTGGACCACATACGTACATTCCAACTCTTCCTTCATGAAGGGGTTGAAACGGTTCTTTTTTTCCGCTAAGACTATTGTAAAGTTGAAGTTTGGACGAATGCATTGTGTTGAGAATAGAATACTGTAAAGGTAATTCAAGTTTGACAAACAAGCCAATTAACTAGGAGAAAAGCAAGTAAACGACTGAAACGGTAGCGATTAACAAACCCATACCAGCAAGTAATGCCATGCCGATTGAACTCAAGAGCCTTTTTGGAGAAGGGATACGTTCCCTGAATTGTTGAAGTACGCTTTCGTCATCTGGAGGAGTAAGAAACGTGACGAGTAACCAAGCGCATGTGGTTAGTACGGTTACCCAAAGTAACTGTATGGGAAATTGATCCGAACCATAAATTGAGCGAACAATTACGGTCGTAATTCCTGAAGTCAACATAGCTGAAAGTTGCGACCAAGCGTTGATTCGGAGCCAAATCCAGCGCAGTATAAATACAGGAGCAACCCCAGCAGAAATGGACAACATGAGTTGAATTAACGAGAATAGGCTTCGGCTATTCACGGCAATTAGAATGGCGCAAACAACCAATAGCAGCATGACCAGGACACCAAAAACGGTTTTCGCTTTGCTTGTTTTGGGCCATTGAAAATAGGTTTCGAACACATCGATTGTCACAAAAGCACCACCCCAGTGCAAGAGACCTTCCGATGCCGAAATAAATAAGGCAAAAAATCCTATCACGCACAATGGATGGAGCCACGGAGCTACCTTCATGAAGATAAACTCTAGAAATTCAATTTCTCCTAAATACTGCGTTTGTGTCAACACAATCATTCCCATGCAGAGAAATATAAGTAATAAAACGCTATTTACGAGGATAGGTAATAAAGCGATTTTGATCGAATCCCATGTACTTTTCGCTGCTGCAAAGCGCTTCATTTCAGGACCACCTCCATCAAACAACTGCGCGCTCCACCACTGAATTCCGAGGTATGCAAAGAGTAGCATCCAACCATCGGTATCGTTTTGTTTTGGAAAAAGGTTTACTGTTTCTGGATGATCTAACCTTATAGACGCCAACATTGTTTGCCAATCGAGTTGGTCTTCAAATACAAACCAAAAAACAATAACAAGTGCCAGAAGGTACAAAACTGAATGCAGCACATCCGTGTACATCTTGCTCGATAGTCTATTTTTTAGTGCAAACAAGAGAACGGCTGTTCCACTCAATAAAATAGCGATTGATCGATCTACACGAAAGAAAACCTCCAGCACGCGACTGAAGGCAAGTATGTGAAAACTGATTAAGATACTTGTAACAACCACGCCAACATAAACAGAACGGAAGACATGCAACATTTTGGCTCCTTTTCCTGAAAATCGGAATCGAATGAACTGATTATCGGTTGGAAAATCGAGTTTAGCCCAAAGTGGCGCAAACACAAACGGAACAATAAAAACACCAATGGATGACGACCACATAATCCACATGCCACTTAATCCTTGTGTTTGTAAAATTCCTGTAATTACCTGACCCGTTTCTATGGAGGACGTCACAGCAAACAGCGATAACCCAGAGATCAACCAATGGATTTTTTGTTGATTAAGAAAAATGTCCGTCTTACGTTTTGAACGCCAGAATAACGCATGAACTGCCACTAAAAGAATTACATAAACGGCGTAAAACATATTTGATAAGAATTACCAAAACTAAAAAAAGCAAGGAAAACCTTGCTTTTTAGTAGTGAATAAATGGCTTGGTGTATAAGGAAGTGAATCTTAACTGTTTGAGTCTCCTTTTAAAGAAACTAATGCAATGTACAACTTAAACGACCACTAGTTTGGTTCAAGTTTGTGCAAGTTTAAACCGATTGAATTGTCGTTAAAACAGAACCGTTTTTATCGATAAAGGGCACAAGGTTCTTCAAGTCTGCTTGCTGAAGGTAGAGCGGTAAGTTTTTCAGTAACGGGTGAAATAAATGCTTGAGTTCAGGTAACAAATGGTCACCAAAAGGAGAGCAAAACATGAGTGCCTCAGCAATGTTAAAGAAAATAATTTGTTGCTGATCGCGGTCCCAATTCGTATAATTCTCTTTTATCCATTGCCGCGTAAAATCCCAAAGTTTAGTCAGTTTTTCAGGTTGATTCAATACATGAAAATGCAAAATTCGGCAGGCAATTAATCGCCCGGCTGGAAAAACATGTATGTCATTTAGCACATGATCATGCTCGTCAAGATACCCGAATACGGAAGTTGCTAATCGTTTCAAATCAGCCGACCTTTCTGTAAGGTAATAATGCCTGAATAATAGGCAATTGGCAAAAATATAATCTTGTAAATCCGATGTGCTTTCCGCTGGCCGTAAATCCGCTAAATAAAATCGAATGCCTTCTTCATACCCTGGAATTAAAAACCGCGGATCTGCCCATAACTCAAAAAACGACTCTCTGATAATCGGTATTTTGGCGAAATTCTTGAAAAACTTTCGGTTGGAATTGGGATTGGATTTTAACGCATAAAAGAGTTCCTCTCCCAACGCAATCTTCTTGTCAAAACATAACGTATCCGGAAGTTGCTCAACAAAAGCATACAACGGTTTCAATTCGTCCAGGTGTAAACAAAAATGCATGAGGCTTTTCGCGTCAGGCACTTCCTCCTTGTCGATTCTTCCAAATCCAAAAGTAAAGCGATCGATTTCCTGCGTATAGCTTTCAAATGCTTTGTAGTCTTCGAATCCACAAAACTTAGTGAGAATATCTAATGTGTGTAAATAAGGAACATGACTATTATTCTCCCAAAGAAAAAAGCGGTAAAGTGTACTTTCAGAAATAACTGGCAGTCCGGATTCAACGATCAATTCGCTTACTCTAGAGCAATCCATTTTGTTTCGTATGGGGAAACCAACACGAACGGAAAGGTAACGCAAAAGCTGCTTTCGACTGTAAGTGGTTACATGATGTTTTGGCATGCGGCTAAATTCTCACCGTTTAAAGTACAAAAAATTAGTTTAATTATCGAAAAAAGAACCTTCATGCTACTAATGCCTTTTAAAGCAAAACTACTTTCATACATTCAAACCGGTTATTGCCTCAATGGAACCGCATCACGGTTAAACAGTTCAACAGATGAACCAATAATCCATTTCTTAATCGGATTTACGCTTTTAACGTAGGACAAGGTAATGGTGTAAAACGTTGATTTACAACTACAAAGCTAACTGAATTTTTAAAACCGTGCAAATTGAAAGTCGGTGTTTCAATTTGCACGGTTTTATTTCTTTCCGCTATTTAACTGTTAACGTCAAGTTAGGCATTCAACCGAATCCCCAATTCCTTTAATTGGTGCTCATCCAATGGAGAAGGTGCGTCTATCATGGTGTCACGACCGCTGTTATTCTTTGGAAAAGCAATGTAATCACGAATAGATTCAGATCCACCCATTGTCGCTACCAAACGGTCTAATCCGAATGCCAAGCCACCATGAGGAGGTGCGCCGAACTCAAATGCGCTCATTAAAAATCCAAATTGCGCTTCCGCTTCTTCTTTGGTGAAACCGAGTAAATCAAACATGCGCGATTGAAGGGCTTTGTTGTGAATACGTATCGATCCACCACCTAATTCTACCCCATTCATCGCTAAATCATATGCGTTCGCACGCACAGCTTTCGGATCCGTATCAAGCAATTCGATATCTTCCGGCTTTGGTGACGTAAACGGGTGGTGCATAGCATGGAAGCGGTTAGATTCTTCGTCCCATTCCAACAATGGAAAATCCAACACCCAAAGGGGTTTAAATACATTTGGATTTCTTAGGCCCAATTGATTCCCCATGTGCAAACGAAGCTCGTTCATTTGTTTACGGGTTTTCTCTAGCTCACCGCTCAATACCAACAGTAAATCGCCTGGTTTGGCATTGGCTTTTTTCGCCCATTGTGCCAGATCTTCTTGTGAATAGAATTTATCTACAGACGATTTAAACGTCCCGTCTGCATTGCAACGCACATAAACCAATCCTTTAGCTCCAATTTGTGGCCGTTTTACCCAATCTGTTAACTCATCTAGTTGCTTACGTGTGTATTCGACACAATCCTCTGCATTAATTGCTAAAACGACTTCTGCATCATCAAAAATGCTGAATCCCTTTCCTTTAGCCTCATCATTCAGGTAGACGAACTCCATTCCAAAACGAATATCCGGTTTGTCAGATCCAAAAATAGACATCGCTTCTGCGTAAGTCATTCGCGGAAAAACTTCCGGAAGATCAACACCTCTAACTGTTTTAAATAAATGCTGAATTAATCCTTCAAATGTATTCAGGACATCTTCTTGTTCTACAAACGCCATTTCACAATCAATCTGCGTGAATTCAGGCTGTCTGTCGGCACGAAGATCTTCATCTCTAAAGCATTTTACAATTTGATAGTAGCGGTCAAAACCTGACACCATCAACAATTGCTTAAAGGTCTGAGGGGATTGCGGCAAGGCATAAAACTGTCCTTCGTTCATGCGGCTAGGCACGACAAAGTCACGCGCTCCTTCTGGTGTTGACTTAATAAGCACAGGGGTTTCCACGTCCAAAAACTGTTGACTGTTCAAATAAACACGTGTTTCCAGGGCTACTTTGTTGCGCAACATTAACTTTTGCTGTACCGGATTTCGGCGAAGGTCAAGGTAACGGTACTGCATACGCAATTCATCGCCACCGTCTGTTTCATCTTCTATTGTAAATGGTGGAAGTTTTGCTGCATTTAATACCTCGAGTTGTTCCACCTTAATCTCTATATCTCCTGTAGGAAGTTGTGCATTTTTACTGCTTCGTTCAATCACCGTTCCTGTCACTTGAATCACGAATTCACGACCAAGTTTTCGCGCTTTTTCGCATAGTTCAGGTTGTTCCTCTGCGTTGAAAGCCAACTGCGTAATGCCGTAACGGTCGCGTAAATCCACAAACGTCATACCGCCTAAATCGCGCGAACGCTGAACCCATCCAGCTAACGTTATGCGTTGTCCATTGTGCGAAAGTCGCAATTCTCCACAGGTGTGTGATCTGTACATATCAAGAAATTAAGGCTACAAAGATAGTCAGAAGGGGAATAAGGTCAAAAGAAATAAATAGATAAGCAATTAGCTTTTCGTGCTACTTGAAATTCTCTTTAAGAAACTCTACAGTGAGCGGTTTGCCCACAAAACTATGGATGAGTGGAATTTCTTTTACCCGTTCCATATCACGTTCATCTATTGATGAAGACAACATGTAAATTCGGGTTTGCGATAACCACTCACGACCAGCTTCTGAAAGTTGTTGAAGCAAGTCAAACCCATTCAGCTGAGGTAAATTAATGTCTAAGAAAACGGCATCAGGACTTGGTTCATTCATCTTCGCCATTTCATTGATGTATTCTAGGGCCTCTATACTTGATTGGATGATCTCAATACTACAGCCAGGAAAAGTATGCTGAATTAAAGCTGGATGTACGATACAAATGATGTCGTCATCATCGATGAGTAGAAATCGTTTCATTTTAGGTGGTGATGTGTTGAGGTAAAGTTATTTCAATTGTCGTTCCGCTCGACAAATCGGAGGATAAAATTATTTCACCACCCAATTTCGTGACCATTTCTTTGCAGATATACAATCCTAGCCCAGTACCAGAGCTACTCGTAGATGCCCGGTAGAACATGTTAAAAACTTTCGATTGATTTTCGACTGAAATGCCTTCACCATTGTCTGAAATCGTAATTCGACAGATATCCTCGGTATTCGTAATAGCGAGTGAAATATAGGAGGGAACAGCTCTTTTTTTTCTGTATTTCACACCATTGGTAATCACATTTTTCAAAATGGTAGTCAGCCGCATTTTGTCCACTGCAACTTGAGGATTTCCATTTACCTTCAGCTGAAATTGAAAATCAGCTTCCACCTGCGGTTTCAAGTCATCAAAAATGGTTGTTATGAGTTCCTCAAGATTGAATTGATCAACTTGAATATTCAATCTAGAATTTCTAGAATAATCCAAGATTTCAATAATGGTCTCATCTAACCGATTGATACTTGTTCCAATCAACCCGTTATATTGACGAATTAACTCTTCATTTTCAATATTTAATTCGATGAGTGAAAGTAAGCCTTTTACAGACAAAAGCGGTGAGCGCAAGTCATGGGATACACTGTAAACAAACTGATCGAGTTCCCTGTTGATTTTCTTGAGCTCTTCATTCTTTTCAATCAACGTAGCCTCATATTGCCGCGTATCGGTTACATCTGTAACTGACCCAATTAAGCGCACTATGTTTCCGCTTAAGTCGCGTTCAGCCACAACGAGTGCACGAATATTTCGAATCCGTTTTGATTTGGGAAGCACCACCCGATACTCGTGAATAAGCTGTGATACTATTCCACTTATCACCTGTTGCGATTCTGCTAATGCTTGGTTACGATCATCCGGATGGATGGCATTTATGAAGCGTTCATAGTTATTTTCATTGTGCGATTCATTCATTTCAAAAAGGCGGTACATGACCTCATTCCAAACCGTTTCGTTGGTTGAAGTATTCCATTCCCAGATACCTATTTGTGCGCTGTCCATAATTAATTCGAATCGGGAATTGATTCGTTTCAATTCAGCCTTGAAATTCTCCTCCTCTGAAATGTCGCGTTGAAGGGCGATAAAATTGATATGATTACCTTCTTCATCAAAGACAGGGGTAATTTCCAGTTGATTGTAATAAGGTCTCCCTGATTTGGAAACATTCAAAATGGTCACCTCTACATTCTCTTTCTTACTCAAGGCATCTGCCAGTTTTTCTCGCGCACCTTTATTAGTTTCCAATTCCTGTTGAAGAAAATCTTTTGGTTTCTTTCCCCTGACCTCCTCTAACGTATATCCAGAAGTTTCTTCAAAGGAAGTATTTACCCATTCAATTCGTCCATGATTATCGGAAATAATCACACCACTTTTTGTCTTCGTAGCGATGAGCGATAACTTCTTTAATTCCAATTCGGACTGTGCGATTTGAAGCAATTGTTGGCGATTTTCTTTCGCTGTTAAAATCGTCCCGAGAAAAGCCTCAACTTGCTTGAAATAGACAGAAAATTGAGCACATTCCCGTTCGTTGAGTTGATTGTACAAGCGTGATTTTTCCGATAGAACCCCTGAAGAAATGATTAATTCATATCGGTTGTTTATGACTAAAACTGGACTTACTACTAACGAATGTAACAGTGGGTATTCATCTGGTTTAGGTGTCAAAACAGTATGTAATCCCAATGGTTTGTTCAATGGCTCATTGCGCTGAATCGATTTGATCTGCTCGATGAATTGACCTTGATGGTCTTTTCTTACTCCTTCTATAACAACGAGTGGTTCCTGTTGGACGTGACGATCAACAAATTCAACACATGCAAAGGCCGTTTCAAAAATATCAACCAATGATTCAACAACTAATTGAAGAAATTCTTCTTCATCATCCGTTGTTAAAGCTTGGCGATTAAAATCGTTGAAGCGTTTGTAAATTACAACCTCCTGATCGAGCTGATCTCTTGTGTTTATCAGCTCTTGTTCCATGGCTAAATACCGCGTTACCTTGCGTTGCAGTTCATTGTACTGCTCCGAAAGCTCCTCATAACTTGGTTTGTTCGTCATGGATATACAGCTGACAAGAAAAAGCGACTGAATTACCTGTAAATCACGTAAAGTGCTGTGGTGTAATTATGGTAGGTATTTTCTCCACCTAAACGGGCAAATTCACCAAATCCATACATTCCTAACCAAGGCGGACATTCACCGTTTACGTAAAATGGGAATTGCATGGCGCCAACTAATTCTTCCTTGATGATCCGATTAAACAAGAACCTTCCGCGTGCCAAACAGTCAGCATGGAATACCGCAACTGCCTCTTTACCATTCATTCGCTGTTTAACGTCTTGAACTAATCTATCCATTTCACTGAATATTAATTCTTCATCCCGATTCGTCAACCAAAGTTCCGTTCCTTCTGGACATTCCGTTGCATAATGCATTTCGTTCCCATCATGTTTTGTGACTACACGCAACAGGTGATCGTTACCGTATTCTTTTGCTAATTCAGGTGACAATTTTTCACCTAACGCACCAATTGGAATGGTATCTCCACAATCAGAATCAGCACCAAGACCTAACCTGTTTAAATATTCTTGCCAAGCAGGCTTACCATTGAATTCTTGGATGATATGCCCTACTGACTTTGTCACCACCAACGGCTCGCCAAACGCCACAAATCCGTGTGTTGCTTGAGTTTCAACCTTTAACGTTGGATCAGCAAAACCCACTACATAGGCACCGTGTTCATATACCTGTTGATCAACAGCTTGAAAACTGATGTACCCTTTCATATTGTCTGAAGAAGTCGCCCCGAAAATCGTGACGTCTTTCCCAAATACTTCTTCGAAGGCTTCTATACACCTGTCGTTCGCAATATCGATTCCTGAACCTAAGAAATACAGCATGTTAACACCTTGATTCTGGGCTTTTAAGTCTTTTGCCATTTCGAGGCATTTCTCGTAAGAATTGTGTCCATAAATCTGGTCGCACGAAGCCACAGCAAATTCATTTCCTTCAATAGCCATCAAGGCAATATCTTTCATGGATTCACTTACGCCTTCACGACCAACAACCCCGCAGCATGAGGCCGCTAAAATTCGGGCATTTGGAGCCATGGCATGAGCCTCTTCAACGATTTCTTGAAAATCGTGACCGATTGATGCATGAAAAATAAGTAAGTCGGCCTTAGGATATCCGCTTCCCATTGCGGATTCTAGACATTCTTGAACACCACGACGGGTATTCACCATACGGGTGCTTGCAGAGTGGAATTGTAGCATGATTCAATTTATTGATTAATCCTCTAAATATAGGGAATAAACCTACATAATCGTTCAATTCAGCACCTTTTGTTTTGTCTCGAAAGAAAATTGACTAAAGTGGAATGTTGCCGTGTTTTTTCTTTGGAAGCACTTCTGCTTTTTTCTCTAACATGGCAAATGCCGCAACCACACGAGACCGTGTCTCTTCCGGCAAAATAACATCATCAATGATTCCTCTTTCGGCAGCACGATATGGATTGGCAAAAAGTTCGGCATATTCCGCTTCCTTTTCTTTCCATTTCGCTTCCTGATCTTCAGCGGCAGCAATTTCACGCTTAAAGATGATTTCAGCGGCACCCTTTGCTCCCATCACGGCAATCTCTGAAGTTGGCCACGCATAATTCATATCTGCTCCAATGCTCTTTGAATTCATAACGTCGAATGCACCACCATATGCTTTTCGGGTGATGACGGTAACTCGGGGAACAGTAGCTTCAGAAAAGGCGTAAAGCAATTTTGCTCCATGCGTAATGATTCCTCTCCATTCTTGATCTGTACCAGGTAAAAATCCGGGCACGTCTTCAAACACCAAAAGCGGAATGTTAAATGCATCACAAAAACGAACGAATCGTGCGCCTTTACGTGAAGAATCGATGTCCAATACCCCAGCTAATGCAGCCGGTTGATTGGCAACTACTCCAACTGTTCTTCCTTCTATTCGAGCGAAGCCAACAACGATATTTTTAGCAAATTCCTCGTGTACCTCCCGGAATGATTCGTCGTCAATTACGCAATCGATTACCTTTCGAATATCGTAAGGCACATTCGGATTGTCAGGAACGATGGATTGAATGGACTTTAATTTTAACGGATTGAATGTATAATTTGAAAGTTGTGGAGCCAATTCGTTGGCATTTTGCGGCATGTAGGTCAGGATATCTCTGACCTTTTTCAAGCATTCCACGTCATTTGCTGCCGTAAAGTGATTCACACCAGATTTTTCAGCGTGCGTTTTTGCGCCACCGAGTGCTTCTGAGTCAATTTCTTCATGTGTAACCGTTTTCACGACATTCGGTCCGGTAACAAACATGTACGATGTTTCTTCTACCATGAAAATAAAGTCAGTCAATGCCGGAGAGTATACCGCTCCTCCTGCGCATGGTCCCATAATCACAGAAAGCTGAGGAATTACACCAGATGCCCGCGTATTTCGGAAAAAAATATCGGCGTAACCAGCAAGCGATACAACACCTTCTTGAATACGTGCACCACCTGAATCATTCAACCCAATAACCGGCGCACCGTTTTGCATGGCTAAATCCATAATGCGGCAAATTTTCGCTGCATGTGTTTCGGATAAAGAACCTCCTAATACAGTGAAATCTTGGGAAAATACGTAAACCAATCGACCATGCACTGTTCCAAAGCCGGTGACCACACCATCTCCGGGAAACTGTTGTTTGTCTAATCCGAACGTTGTTGCCCTGTGTTCAACAAATTGACCAATCTCATTGAATGATCCTTCATCCAGCAACAACGTAACTCGCTCGCGGGCGGTTAATTTTCCTTGTTGGTGTTGTTTATCAATTCTCGCTTGACCTCCACCAAGTTGGGAAGCTTCTCTTCGTTGGATTAACTCACTGTTCTTGTCCATGTTCTTTCGTATTGGGCGGTAACAAAGATAATGTTATTTCTTAGCAACAGTCTCGGTTGTACGCACGAGGAAAAAGCAATGTCCGTCTTTATCTTTTGCCCAATTCAACAATTCAGGTTACCTTCACCACGTTTAAAAAAATCAAAATCATGAAAAAGTTATTTTTTGCTTTAGCTATTTTAACGCTTCCTTTAGTAGCATGTAACCGTTACGAAGAAGGTTCAAATTTCTCCTTACTAACTGCAAAAGCAAGAGCGGTGGGTGAATGGAATGTAACAACTATTTCCACAAATGGTCAAGATGTTACGAGTAGTTTCCCTAACGTTAAAGTATCTATAAAAGACGACAACTCGTATACACTTACATTTTCCGTTTTTGGATTTTCAACGTCTGAAAATGGTACATGGGCATTCAGTGATGACAAAACACGTTTACTCATGACGAGTGCTATTGGTAACCTTTCTGACCGTAAGATCATCATGTTGAAAAACAAAATGATGAAACTCGAGGAAGTCAATGCCGTGA